>DATMVH010000470.1:0-8758 GCA_035563395.1 Solirubrobacteraceae bacterium | reverse complement strand
CGTTCCCGTTCCCCGGGTGCCCGCCCGGCCTGCGCGACGCGCCGGGCGCCGGCGGCGGCGACCGGCGCCTGCTGCACCTGGACCTCCACCCGTTCAACGTCGTGGTGGACGACGACGGCCGGCCGACGGGCGTGATCGACTGGGCGAACGCCGCCGGCGGGAACCCCGAGCTGGACCGGGCACGGACCTGGAGCCTCTTGACGCTCGATCCGGCCGCACGGAAGCTCGCCGAGAAGCCCGGCTGGGTGGCGCTGACCGAGCACTGGCGGCAAGCCGGCCGGCTCGACGCCCTGCCGGCTTCCGCGCAGATCTGGGCGTGCCGGTTCATGCTGCGCGATCTCGCGGACCGGCACACGAGCGCGGAGCTGGCGCACATCCGGCGGCGAGCGGACGCGCGCGAGCGATGACGCCGGCGCCGCCCTACGGGCCGCGCCGGAAATGGACGATCGCGTAGGTCTCGAGCCGATCGAGCGTGCACGTGTGGACGTCACCGTCGCGCGCGACGCGCAGGTCGGCCGGCTCGTGCCCGGGGCGGTGCAGGACCGCGCGCGCGTGCGGAGCGGCGAGGCGGACGCGCAGCGTGCAGTCGTGCGCGACGCCGACGGCGTCGCGCTCGGCGTCGTAGGCGTAGTTGACCAGGTGGACCGCGGCGCTCCCGTCCTCGAGCGCGCGGACCGTGGTGGCGAGGTCGAGCCCCGCCGGCACCACGACCTGCGGCGGGCGCCCGACCAGGCGCTCGACGCCGGCCGTGGCGACGCGGCGCGTGCCGGCGTGCGCGAGGATCGGCTCGCGCTCGGTCGGCAGGTTCTCCGCGAAGGCGCCGTAGACCGCGAGCTCGCCGCCCTGCTCGAGGTAGCCGGCGAGGCCGGCGAGCTGGCGAGCGGTGAGCGTGTGGCACCCGGCCGCCACGAGGGTGCGGTAGCGCCGGACGGCGGCGGCGCTGAAGTCGTCCTCGCGCGTGAACCCGTCGTGGAGGACGACGACGTCGAGCGGGACGCCGGACTCGGCGAGCAGGCCGGCGGCCTCCCAGAACGGGATGACGTCGCGCGCGGGCGGATGCGTCGCGAGGTGGCCGAACGTGTCGCGGGCGATGAGCTCGCGGAGGTTGGACGCGACGGGGAACAGCACCGCGAGCTCGTGATCGGTGGCCGGCGGGCTGAGCGGCTCGGCCTCGGCTCGGAACGCCTGCACCTCCACGGCCAGCTCGTGCGGGGCGTAGTAGGCGTCCTCGATGACGGATCCCATCCACGCGCCGTACGGCACCGTCACGTCGACGCCCATCGCCGCGCCCTCGTAGAGGGACAGGCGCACGCGGTCGTGCCCGCGGCCGCGGCCGAGCTCCTCCACGAGCTCCGGGACGATGCCGCCGTACGGGTTCTCGACGACGACCACCGGCTTGCCACCCGCCATGCCGGCCGCGTAGCGGTACCACGCCGGCTGGCGATGGCCGGTGATCCGCATCTCCGTGACGAGGATGTCCACCGACGGCATCAGCGCGTCGTAGTACGGATAGGCGTTGTAGAAGTTGCCGGTGACGAGCACCTGGCGGCCCCGGCTCCTCGCGTACTCGCGGGTGTAGTCCGTCAGCTCGGCGAAGGTGTCGCGCAGCGCCAGGCACTGGAAGTCGACGTAGTCCCAGAACAGCGGCGCCTCCGTCCCGGCCCGCGAGAGATCGAGGTCCCGGGCGGCGAGCCAGTTGCCGTAGTGGAACGTGTCGAGGTCCTGGCCGGCCAGCTCCGGGGGACGCTGCTCCGGCGGAAGCCGGCGCAGGTGGGCGGCGAACCCCTTCATGCAGTCCTTGCAGAAGCATCCGCCGTACTGCAGGGCGCCGATCGGGGTGTCGGTCTCGTCGAACTGCACGCCGGCGACGCCCGCGTCGATCTGCACCCTGACGATCGCCTCGAGGTACTCGAGCCACACCGGGTTGTTGCGGTCCATGTAGTGGCAGACGTGCCGGCGATCGGGGCACTCGAGCCAGCGGGCGTGCAGCGGGGCTCCCTCGATCGACCGGGAGCAGCACTCCTCCATCAGGTCGCGGACGGGCTCGCCGTCGGAGTTCACCAGCCCGTCGGGGAAGTACGCCGCGAACGGCTTCCAGACGCCGGGCAGGGCGTCCTGGGTGAACTCGCGCAGCCCCGCCCAGCCCGCCGGCCGCACGCCGCGCTCCTCGTTGAGGGCCAGGAACTCGGTGCCGTCCTCGCTGAGCTCCGCCGGGAACTCCCAGCCCTGGCACGAGAACACCGTGCCGAAGACCTTGATCCCGCGCTCCTGGCAGGCGGCGACGAACTCCGCATCGTTCACGAAGCCGTACATCCGGAAGCGCGGGTCGATCGCGCCCCACGCCTCGCGCTCCAGGTAGGGGAGCGAGATGGAGCCGCCGCCCAGCGCGGCCCACACCAGCATCGTCGCCCGGTACTCGACCAGGTCGTCGATCATCCGCAGCCGCCGGGGCGGACGCGCCGGGTGATAGTTGTGCTGGCGCGGGAACCACGCCTGGAAGTAGACCCCACGCTCCACGCACCCTCCTCTGCCCGAATGTCGCCTCCTCGCATCCTCATCGTGGCCAACCAGACCGCCGGCACCGGCGCGCTGCTCGCGGAGGTCGAGCGGCGCGCGGCCGAGGCGTGCGAGTTCACGCTCCTGATTCCCGACGCGGTCGATCGCCGGGCGGCCGACTGGACCCTGGAGGCGGCGCAGGAGCGACTGAGCGAGGCGGCGGGACGTCCCGTGCCAGGCGTCGTCCGCGGCCCGGACCCGTTCGAGGCCGTCCGCGAGCTCGTGGAAAACGGCGACTTCGACGAGATCATCGTCTCGACGTTCTCCAAGCGGCGATCGAAGTGGCTGCGGCGCGACCTCCCGCGCCGCGTCAAGGAGCTGGGGCTCCCCGTCACGGTCATCACGCCCCAGACGGACGTCGTCCCGCCGTACCTCGTCGAGTCCGTGATGCGGCGCGGTCCGTTCCTGGGCGGCGGGCCCGGATAGCTACCCGCCCAGCTCGTCCTCGCCGAGTCGGACGAAGGCGATCCGAGTGCGCTTCCACGTGTAGGCCACGGCGACGCCCGATCCGTACGGCACGACGGCGGGGTAGGAGAACTCGGCGCGGCTGTCGATCGCGATCCCGGTGTCCGCCGGGGTAACGCCCGAGAAGTCGCGCGGCACGCCCTCGTCCTCGAGGACCACCGACGCCTCCCACGACGCGCCGTCGTCGCGCGAGATCGAGAGCACGAGCGGGGTGCGCGCACCCCGGCTCGCTCCCACCGGGTTGTGCGCCAGCACGAGCGTGCCGCCGGCGAGGCGCGCGAGGTCCAGGCCGCTGTTGTTGTTCGGCAGCGCGGTGGGGTAGGCGGCGCTCCAGCTGCGGCCGCCGTCACCGGAGTCGCTGCGGTACACGCAGCCGGCGGTGCTCCGCGTGAGCATGTGCACCGATCCGCCCGGCGACTCCCACAACGCGGGCTGGATCAGCCCGGCGCCCGCGACCGCGTCGTGGTCCACGGGCACGAGCGCGCTCGCCTGCCACGTGCGGCCGCCATCCCGCGAGGCGTCGACGAAGCAGTCCCAGCGCTCGCCCTCGATCGAGGCCGGGGCGAGCCACGCGCCGTCGCCGGCGACGATCGGCTTGTTCTTGACGGGACCGCGTCCGCCGCGGTCCCCCGGCACGAGCTCACGCGCCGGGGACCACGTCATGCCGCCGTCGCCGGATGTCGTCGTCCACGTCTGCCACGCGGAGATCCGGTCGCCGACCTTGAAGAACAGGTGGAGCGTCCCGTCCGGCGCGAGGAACAGGACCGGGTTCCAGTGCGCGACGGGGCCGAGGTCGGCCACCTTCGTCCGCTCGCCCCATCCGGCGGTCGTCCGCCGCGCGAGCCAGATCGCCGTGTCCGGCGCGCCCTCGCCCGTTCCTTCGAACCACGCGGCGAGCACGTCGCGCGAGGGCAGCGCGGCGATGGTAGCGGCGTGGCAGCGCGCGCTCGCCGGGGCGTCCGCGAAGACGAACTCCCGCGTCAACGGCCGTGCTCGATCCGCAGCGACGGCGGTCGCCGCAGGCCGGAGGTCGTCGGCCGCCGCGCGAGCTCGAGGTCTTGCATGGTGAACCGCTTGCCGTACGTGCCGGAAACGGCGTCGACGGCGACGGCGAGCTCCGTGTTGGCGCGCAGCGCGCCCAGCCCGGTGTTCAGCACGCGGACGGCGATCGTGTTCTCGCCCGCACGCAGCGCGTCGGTGACGTCGACGAGGTACGGCGGCGCCCACGCCCAGCCGCAGTCGACGCCGTTCACCCGCACCTGCGCGACCGCGCCGACGGGCGGGGCGACCTCGGCGCGGTACGAGGCACCGCGGAGGCCCGGCTCGCCGAGGACGTCGGCCGCGCCGGCTTCCGCCCGGCCGAAGTCCAGCCGCACGCGCCCGTCGAGATCACCGTCCGCCACGGAAACGGTCGTCTCGTACGTCGCCCCACCCGAATAGTCGGCCCGCGCCGGGTCGTCCTCCCAGCGGTGCGGCAGCGTCACGGGCTGCGGCGCGCCGGGAGCGTCCGCGTACGCGACGGTCCACGGTCCGCTGAGCTGCCTGGTCTCGAGCACGCCGGCCGGTCCGGCGACCGGGACGGTCTCGTCCAGCCCGGGCAGCGCGACGACGACCGCGGCCTCGTAGGGCTCGAGCGCGAGCGGCACGCCGCCGTCGTGGGCGTCGACGCGGTGCGCTCGCCCGTCGCGCGCGTTCCAGCGCTCGAACGCGCCGCCGGCGTCGCGCGGGCGCAGCGTGAAGGAGCGCGGCTCCGGGCCGGTGTTGGCGACGAGGTAGAGGCCGACGTCGCCGGCGCGGCGGTGCACGACGCCGACGTCGGGCGTGGCGGGAGTCGTCGGCGCGTCCGGGAGCACGACGGCGGCGAGCGCCGGCAGCAGCGCGTCGACGCCGGCGACGGCCGTCCACTCGTCCCGTCGTACCGCGCCGCCCACGGTGATCACGGCACCGCCGCCCCTGGCGTGCTCCTCGAGCAGGCGCGCGGTTCCGGCCGGCAGGTCGTGCACGAAGGGCAGGACGACGGCCCTGTACCGCCGCCGGTCGGCCTCGCGCAGGGCGGTGTCGTCGACGAGGTCGTAGTCGTACCCGGCCTCGCGCAACGCCGCGGGCAGCGTCTCGCCGATGTGCTCGCGCGTCGCGTGCCAGAGGTCGAGGTAGCCGCGGCTGCCGGGCGTGAACCTGCGCGCCGCGTCGCGCGCCGGCGCGTAGAGCGCGACGTCGACGACGGGATCGCCCTGCCGCAGCAGCCAGCACAGCCGCTGCAGGTACGTCGCCAGGGCGGGCATCGCCGGCCACCACGGGTTGGCATCGCCGAGCGCGCCGGCGGCGTAGAAGAGCCAGCCGGGGGCCTGGGCGCCCGGCGGCGAGTACGGCCAGCCGTGGCCGATGAGCTGGTTGACACCGAGCAGCAGATGCTCGTGCGCCTCGCCGGCCAGGTCGAGCGGCGTGGCGGCAAGGGACGGCGAGTGCACCCAGGTCCAGGTCTCCGACGAGACGACCCGCCGCTCGTACAGGTGCGCCGCCGAGGTGGCCCATTTCGTCTGCGTCACGGAGCGCCACCCCCAGCCCTCGCCCTCGGGCAGGTCCGCGTGCCGGTAGGCGCTCAGGCTGCCGGGCGGCTGCCCGTAGCTCTGGATGCGGAGAAGGACGCCGCGCTGCTGCGCCCACGCGTGCAGGACGGCCACGAAGTTCTCCTCGTAGAGCTCGCCGAGCGTTTCCGCGACGTCGGCCCTGACGCGCTCGGAGCCCTCGCCGCGGGTGTGCAGCACGGGCAGCTGGGGCAGCAGGTCGTAACCGCGACGAGCGCGGAACTCCTCCGGAAGCGCCGGCGTCCAGTCCGCCTCGTAGACCTCGAGGCTGTCGCAGAACACCGCGGTGACCAACCCGCTCGGGATCGCCGCGAGGAGGGGATCGGCCACCGCGCGCAGGTGCGCCTCGGTGGCGACCCGGCTGTAGTGGTCGAGCACCGGCCCTTCGGCGCCGAGCGCCGCGCGCTTGACGTTCTGGCCGGTCGGGCTCGAGACGGCGAGGAGGACCATCCGCGGGCCGGAGCCCTCGGGCACCTCGAGTGCGCCGTCACGGGCCGGCAGCGACCGCCAGCGTGCGGGCGGCTCCTGCAGCGAGCCCTCGCCGATGTACGCGGCCACGAGCTCGTCATCCGGCCAGGGCTGCTCTACGGCGATCCGGGCGGCCCGTGGCGGCACCTCGCGCGCGTCCCACCGCAGCCGCCGGGCCGCGGTCTCGCCGGTGATGTGCGGCCCGCCGAACGACCAGCCGCTGCCGAGCGTGACGTCGAAGCGCAGTCCCAGCCGGGCCGCCGTCTCGGCGGCGAACCGCAGCCGGGACGAGAACCGCTCCGAGAGGAAGCCGTCGGCCGTTCCGGCCGTCGACAGCGGGTACGTGAAGGCGACCTCGACGCCGCCGAGGCCGGACGCCGCCATGGCCTCCAGCTCACGCGCCAGCTCGGCCTCCTCGACGAAGGGGCCGAACCACCACCAGCGCATCATGACCCGGCTGTCCGGCGGCGGAGCCGCGAAGCCTTCTCGCAGCGTCCGGGCGGTCGGCTCTCCGGGCGTCGTCACGCGGCCGTACGCTAGCCCGACGAGCGGCTGCTCGGCCTGCTCGCGCACCGACGACGACGGCGCGCGGGTGCCGTCGGGCACCCGCGCGCCGGGGTCACTCCTGCTTCAGCGGTCCTACCGGGCGGTCGCCAGCCGGAAGCGGCTGACGATCTGCTCGAGCTCCTCGGCGGTGCGCGCGAGGGTCGTCGAGGAAGCGGCGATCTCCTGCGTGGAGGCCGAGGTCCGCTGTGCGGACGCGGAGACCTGCTCGGTGGCCGCGGACGAGCGCTCGGCGGGATCGGCGACCGCGTCGATGCCGTCGTTCATACCGTGGCGCCGCGGGCGATGTCCTCGACGAGCTCGGCGATGCGGGCGATGCGCCGGCCCATGTCCTCGACCGACGCGCCCATCTGCTCGAGGCGGCGCGGGCCTCGTCGACCGTGGCGGCGCCGGACTCGGTGCGCACCGCGGTGTCCTCGACCACGCCGACGACGTTCTGGGTCTCCGTCTGGATCTCGCCGATCAGGCCCGCGATGCGGCCGGCGGCGTCCTGGGACTCCTCGGCCAGCTTCCGGACCTCCTCGGCCACGACGGCGAAGCCCCGGCCCTGCTCGCCGGCACGGGCGGCCTCGATCGCCGCGTTGAGGGCGAGGAGGTTGGTCTGCTCGGCGATGCCGGTGATGGTGTCGACGATGCCGCCGATCTCGTGCGACTTGGCGCCGAGCGAGCGGATCGCGTCGCTCACGTCCGCCGAGGCGGTGCGCAGCGCGGTCATCGCCTCCGAGGCTTCGACGGCGGCGGTCACGCCCTGCTCGGCGATCGTGCGCGCCTCGTCGGCCGCCTCGGCCGTCTCGCGGGCGGTGCGGGCCGACGCGGCCACGCCGTCGCGAACGCCGGCGAACGTCTCGCGGGCGGTGTGGACGGACTGGACCTGGCGCTCCGCGCCGGTCGCGATGTCGCCCATGGCCATGGCGATCTCCCCGACGGCGCGGCCGGCCTCGTCGGCCGTCCCCGCCATCTGCTCCGACGCCGCGGAGACCGAGGCGGCGGAGCCGGCGACGTCGCCGATCGCGGCGCGCAGGCTCGTGGTCATGCCCTGCAGAGCGTGCCCGAGCGCGTCGCGCTCCGAGCGCGGCTGGACGTCGGCGGTCAGGTCGCCGGCCGCGATGCGGTCGGCGGCCGCGACGCTCTCGCGCAGGTAGTCGACCATGTCGCGGAACGCCGCGACGGCGTCGCCGATCTCGTCGCGCGAGCGGACGCTGAGGTCCTGCTCGACGTCGCCCTCGGCGATGCCGCGAGCCGCGCCGACGAGCTGGCGCATGCCGCGGGAGATGCCGCGGACGATCACCGCGGCCACCACGGCCGCGCCGGCGATGCCGACGAGAAGCAGCACGATCGTCAGCGTGCGGGTGCTCGCGGCGACGTCACGCGCCTGGGCCTTGTCGGCGGCGGCGCTCTTGTCGTTCGTCGTGTCCCAGGCCGCCAGGCTCTCCTCGAGCGCCTCCCAGGCGACGTCGCCGTCGCCCGAGGACAGCACCTGGTCGAGCGCGCGCATGTCGCCGGCCGGGACGTCGGCCACGGCGGCCGTGGCGTCCGGGTAGGTGGCCCAGGCGGCCTCGAAGTCCGCCATCGCCTTGCGGTCCGCCGGGCCGCTCACGTACTTGTCGCGGTAGGTCGCGACGGCCGCCTCGACCTCGTCGAGATCGCCCTGGAGGTCCTCCGGCGTGCTGTCGCGGGTTGGCGGCGAGGAGGATCTGGTCCCGGCGATTACCTGCCGGCCATCTCCTTGAGCTCCCCGATGAGGCCCGTCGCGGGGACGACGCGGTCGCCGAGCCGGGCCGTGGCGTCGCTCATGCTCGCCGTGCGAGCCACGGCGAACACGCCGACCACGGCGGTGAGGATGAGGATGCCGGCAAACGCTCCGGCCAGCTTCATGGGAATGGTCGTCGGCACGTACGAGTCGTTCGGGGGCCCTCATGCGAACTTGACGTGGTGTGAGCCTGCGCACGGTGCGCTCGACGCGTCGGCCGAGGGCATCCTCGACCTTCGGCCGGTTCGCCGCGGCGCGGCCGCCAGCACAATGCGTCACGAGGGCCGTGCGGAGTGCGGCCCGGCACCAAGACGATGGCCGCCCGACTGCCCCCGGGCGGCCATCGCCGTTTCCGGGCCGGGATCGGCGC
>DATMVH010000469.1:0-4061 GCA_035563395.1 Solirubrobacteraceae bacterium | reverse complement strand
GCCGCTGAGCCCTACACCGACGTGAGCCGGACCGGCTCGCGCGGCAGCCGGGCGGGATCGAAGCCCGGGAGGAGCTCCGCCGCGCGCTCCGCCGGCGGCAGACCGAGCGTCGCCGCCATCCATCCGAGCGCGGCGCGCGGCGCGACGTCGTCGAGCGTCACCGCGCCGTGGCGCTTCGCCAGCCGCGCCCCGTCCGGCCCGAGGACGAGCGGGACGTGCGCGAACGAGGGCGCCGGCAGCCCGAGCAGCTGCGCGAGGAAGAGCTGGCGCGGCGTGGAGTCGAGGAGGTCGTCGCCGCGCACGACCTCGCCGATGCGCTGCCGGCCGTCGTCCACCACGACCGCGAGGTTGTAGGCCGGCGCGCCGTCGTTGCGCACGATTACGAAGTCGTCGACGACGCCCGCCTGCTCGCCGTGCAGGCGGTCGGTGAAGGCGACGCGCGCGCCGTCCGCCCGCACCCGCAGCGCCGGCGGCCGGCCGCCCGCGCGCTTGCGCCGGCGCTCGCCCTCGGTGAGCCGCAGGCACGTCCCGGGATAGGCGCCCTCCGGCAGCGGTCCGTGGGGCGCCGACGCGGCCGCGCGGATCTCCGCCCGGGTGCAGAAGCACTCGTACACCCGCCCGGCCGCCCGGAGCTGCTCGACCGCCGAGTGGTACGCGTCGATCCGCGCCGACTGGAACACGACCTCCCCGTCCCAGTCGAGCCCGAGCGCGGCGAGGTCCTCGAGCTGGCGCGTGGCGGCGCCCGGGCGCACGCGCCCGTAGTCGAGATCCTCCATGCGCACGAGAAAGCGCGCGCCCGCGGAGCGCGCGAACAGCCAGGCGAGCAGCGCCGTGCGGAGGTTGCCGAGGTGGAGCGTGCCCGTCGGGCTCGGGGCGAAGCGCCCGTCGCGGCTCATCCCTCGTAGCGGAACGGCAGCTCGCGGACGACCTCGGCGAGCGTCGGCGCGACGCGGTCGCGCTCGGAGTACAGGAGGTCGAGGCCGTCCGGCCAGGCGATGGCGACGTCGGGGTCGTCGAAGCGGATCCCCGACTCGGTCGCCGGGTCGTAGTAGCTCGTGCACTTGTAGACGAAGTCCGCGACCTCCGACAGCACGCAGAAGCCGTGCCCGAAGCCGACGGGGATCCACAGCTGCGCGCCGCTGACGTCGTCGAGCTCGACGCTCTCCCACTCGCCGAACGTCGGCGAGCCGCGCCGCAGGTCGACCACGACGTCGAGCACGCGCCCGCGCGCGACGCGCACGAGCTTGCCCTGACCCGGGTGCGTCTGGAAGTGGATGCCGCGCAGCGTCCCGCGCCGCGAGCGCGAGTGGTTGTCCTGCACGAACGCGCCCGGAACGCCGTGTCGCTCCCAGGCGTCCGCGCGCCAGGTCTCCACGAAGAAGCCGCGCTCGTCGCCGTGCACCGGCGGGGCGAGCAGCACGAGGCCGTCGAGGCGTGTCGGCAACCGCTCCATCGGCCCGCCAGCGTAGAAGGACTCCCGCAGCGGGGCGTCGAAATCCGGTCGGGCCATGCCGAGAACCGCTCCGATGCCGCCGGCCGCGAAGGGCCACCAGACGCTCTCCGCCTACATCACCTCGCGCTTCGACGAGTTCTCCCGCTCGCAGAAGGACGTCGCCCAGTACGTCGTCGACCACCTCGACGAGGTCGCGTTCCACACCGCCGAGGAGCTCGCGCGGCGGGCGAACACGTCGTCGTCCACGGTCGTGCGGTTCTCGCAGGCGCTTGGCTTCGAGGGCTTTCCCGAGCTGCAGGAGGCCGCGCGGGAGGAGTACCGCCACCATCACCGCCGCCCGCCGCGGGGGCTGGAGACCGCGGCGCCGCTGTTCTCGCTCGACATGAACCCGTTCGAGTCGGCGGTCGCCGCCGACCACGTCAACGTGGAGGACACGGCGCGGCGGGTCTCGCGCTCGCAGGTCGACGGCGCGATCGAGGCGATCGCCACCGCCGATCGCGTGCTCATCGCCGGGACGGACCAGATGGCCTTCTTCGCGTCCTACCTGCGGCACCTGCTGATGCTGCTCGACATCCGCACGGAGATCGCCGCGTCCCCGTCGCAGGAGGCGCTGTCGCGGCTCGGGCGGATAGACGAGGGCACGCTCGTGATCGGCCTCTCCGCGGGCCGCCCGCACCCGCTCGTCGTGCGCGCGATGAAGATCGCGCGCCATCGCAAGGCCACGACGATCGCGATCGTCGACGCGACGCTGTCCGAGGTCTCCAAGCTCGCCGAGCGGACGCTGTACTACTCGTCGAACTCGCCCGCCTTCGTGCGGTCGCACACCGGTCTGCTGTCGATCCTGCAGGCGCTCGCGTACGGCGTCTACTCACGCGACGCCGCGCAGTACGACGACCGGATCAGAGCGTTCAAGTTGAAGTAGCGCCCCGCACGCCTCAGTGCTCGTGGGCCATCGACAGGATCTGCTCGCGCGTCATCTGCCCCACCATCTCGGGGTGGCGCTCCTGCACGTGCTCCTCGACCGCCGCGACGAGCTCGTCGTCGGTCTCCGCCTGGACGTCCGCGCCGCACTGGCAGTGGATGACCTTCACCGCGCCTCCTCCCGAGGATTGACCGCGGCATCCTCGCACGCGGGGCCGCGTCCTACCATCTGAGCCCATGCGTGACGAAGCGACGTTCCGGGTGAAGGCCGGCCTGGCCGAGATGCTGAAGGGCGGCGTCATCATGGACGTCGTCGACGCCGAGCAGGCGAAGATCGCGGAAGACGCGGGCGCCGCGGCCGTCATGGCGCTCGAGCGCGTTCCCGCCGACATCCGCCGCGACGGCGGCGTCGCGCGCATGAGCGATCCGGTGCTCATCAAGGGCATCAAGGACGCGGTGACCATCCCCGTCATGGCGAAGGCGCGCATCGGCCACTTCGCCGAGGCCCAGGTGCTCGAGGCGCTCGAGATCGACTACGTCGACGAGTCCGAGGTGCTCACGCCCGCCGACGAGGCGAACCACATCGACAAGTGGGCGTTCAAGGTGCCGTTCGTGTGCGGCGCGACGAACCTCGGGGAGGCGCTGCGGCGCATCGGCGAGGGCGCCGCGATGATCCGCTCCAAGGGCGAGGCCGGGACGGGCGACATCGTCGAGGCCGTGCGGCACCTGCGCCGCATCCGCAGCGAGATCCGCCGCCTGCAGACGCTCGACGAGCCCGAGCTCGCGACCGCGGCGAAGGAGCTGCAGGCGCCGCTCGACCTCGTGCGCGGCGTCGCGGAGGCCGGCAAGCTGCCGGTCGTCGTCTTCTGCGCGGGCGGCATCGCCACGCCGGCGGACGCGTCGCTGGTCATGCAGCTCGGCGCGGAGGGCGTCTTCGTCGGCTCGGGCATCTTCAAGTCCGAGGACCCGGCGCGGCGCGCCGCGGCCATCGTCGAGGCGACCACGCACTTCCAGGATCCCGAGCGGGTCGCGCACGCATCCGAAGGCCTCGGCCAGGCGATGACGTCGCTCGAGACGCGCAAGCTCGAGGAGCGCCAGCTCCTCGCCAACCGCGGCTGGTGAGCGCCCCGCTGATCGGGGTGCTCGCGCTGCAGGGCGACTTCGAGGCGCACGGCAGGATGCTCCGCGAGGTCGGCGCCGAGGTGCGCGAGGTCCGCGTCCCCGCCGACCTCGCGGGCCTCGACGGGCTCGTGATCCCGGGCGGCGAGTCGACGACGATGACGCTCGGCATCGAGCGCGAAGGGCTCGCCGGGCCGCTGCGCGAGCTCGTGCGCGCCGGGACGCCCGTCCTCGGCACGTGCGCGGGGATGATCATGCTCGACCGCGATCACCTCGGCGTCGCGGACTACACGTGCCGCCGCAACGCGTTCGGGCGCCAGATCCGGTCCTTCGAGGCGGACCTGGACATCGCCGGCGTGGACGGCGAGCCGGTCCGCGCCGTGTTCATCCGCGCGCCGTGGATCGAGGAGCACGGCGACGCGGTCGAGGTGCTCGCCGAAGTGGAGGGCCACGTGGTCGCCGCGCGCCAGGACAACATGCTCGTCATCTCCTTCCATCCCGAGATCGCGGGAGAGACCCGCGTCCACGAGCTGTTCCTCCAGGGGGTGCGAGCGTGACCGACCTCGCC
>DATMVH010000468.1:0-9786 GCA_035563395.1 Solirubrobacteraceae bacterium | reverse complement strand
GCCGCGGCGGACGACGAGGAACATGCGGAGCGGATCGTCCACGCGGGGATCCGGTCAGCGGGCGAGGCGGGTCACGGCCCGGGGTTCGGGTCCGGCGACGCGAGCGCCGCCCAGCGCGTCTCCCACGCCCGGCGCATCGCGCCGAGCTCGTCCTCGCTCAACCCGAACGTGACGACGGTGAGGACGACCGGCCCGCGGGAGCTCCCGGCGGCCGCCTCTGCGCCGTCGCCCGCCTGCCCTTCGAGCGGCCGTAGCGCCCCCACCGAGAAGAGCGCGCCGCCGTACTCGGGCGTCGACAGGAACCACTGGTGCGGACCCGCGTGACGCGCCTCGCCGGGCAGCTCGGCGGCCACCGCCGCCACGACCGCATCCGCGTCGGCCTCGCCCGTCAGGCGGATCATGCGCCGGTCCTCGCCCGGGTGGTGCTCGAGCTGATGGCGCAGCTGCTCGAGGAACGTGCGCCAGCCCTCCTCGACCATGTCGATGGCGTCCCCGGCGGCCACGCCCGGGGTGCCGGCGCAGGCGATCCGCACGCGCGTGCGCTCGCCGGCGGGCTCGAGCTCGACGATGACGGCCGGCGTCGTGCCGTCGTCGAGCCGGATGCGGCCGGGCGGCTCCGGATGCGCGTCGGCGAGGAAGATCATGCGGATCTCCTCGTCGAGCCCGTGGTAGTCCCAGCCGAACCACCGGCGGATCTCGTCCGGCTCGGTGAACGCGCGCCAGACGGCGTCGCGGGGCGCCGCGACGTCGACTTCCACGCGGTACGGCTTCTGCTGCATCATCGCCGCCTCCATCGTTTCCGCGCCGTCAAGCCTCGTTCAGCGCACCGGGGTGAGCGGGTCCTCGCCGCGCAGCACGGCGACGACGTTGCGGGCGGCCAGGTCGGCCATCGCGGTGCGCGTCTCGACCGTCGCGGAGCCGAGATGCGGGACGAGCACCACGTTCTCGAGGTCCACGAGCTCCGGGTGCACCTCCGGCTCGCGCTCGAAGACGTCGAGCCCCGCGCCCGCGATCGTGCCGTCGCGGAGCGCCTCGGCGAGCGCCGCCTCGTCGACCACCGGGCCGCGCGCGGTGTTGACGAGGTAGGCCGACGGCTGCATCCGGGCGAGCGCGTCGCGGTCGACGAGGTGGCGCGTCTCCGGCGTGAGCGGGCAGTGCAGCGAGACGACGTCGGCCTGCGCGAGCAGATCCTCGAGCGCCATGAAGGTCGCGTCCCCGGCGTCGGCGGCGCGGCGGCGCTGGTGGTAGGCGACCTGCATGCCGAAGGCCCGCGCGCGCGCCGCCGTCGCGCGGCCGATCGCGCCGTAGCCGACGATGCCGAGCGTCTTGCCCTGCAGCGACGTCCCGAGCATGAAGTCGATCGCCCACGCCCAGCCGCGCCCCGAGCGGATGCGCCGCTCGCCCTCCCCGAGCCGGCGCATGACCGCGAGCATCAGCCCGATCGCGATGTCCGCGGTGGCGTCCGTGAGGACGTCCGGCGTGTTGGTGACCAGCACGCCCCGCTCGCGCACGGCGTCCACGTCGATGTTGTCGTAGCCGACCGCGACGTTGGCGACGACCTTCAGCTGCGGCCCCGCCGCGTCGAGGAAGGCGCCGTCGACCCGGTCGTGCAGCATGGTCACCACGCCGTGTGCGCCCGCCACGAACCCGTGCAGCTCGCCGGGCGCGAGCGCCCGGTCCTCCCCGGAGACCTCGACCTCGAGCTCCGCCTCGCGCAGCCGCTCGAGCGCGGGCTCCGGGATCCGGCGGGTCACGACGGCGCGCGGCATCGTCGCGGAGTCTTACCGCACGGTCGCCGGCGAGCACGATCTCCCGGCGCCGATGGTGGTGGTCACCCGAGTCTCGACCACCACGACGTCGTACGCGGCGTGTCAGGGACGCAGCGGCACCGCGGGCGTCAGTGCAGCGGCGGCTCCCAGCCCTCGAGCACCGGCGGGCGCCAATCCGTCCCCACGGTGCGCGACCCCTCGGCCCACGGGCCGAGCTCCGGTTGCGGGAACTTCGTGTGGCGCTCCTTCAGCTGTATCCCGTAGGAGTTGCCCGACTGCAGGTGCTTGACGAGCACCTTGCGCGCGATCTCGTCCTCGCGGCCCGGCGGGATCGCGAAGTAGATCTTCAGGAAGGAGTTTGAGTAGCGGTCGAAGACCGCCGGAACGCCGTCCTCCGACAGCAGCTCGATGTCCTCGAGCCAGTTGATGTCCTCGCCCGGCGTGGCGGCGAGCAGGTCGACGTCCTCGACGAGCGCGATGTCCTCCTGGTACGGGAAGCGGGTGCCGGCCAGGTACTCCGCGTCGATGGCGATCGTCTTCTGGGGTTCGCGCGTCATGCCAGCGCCTCCCCGCTGTCGGCGCCGTTCGACGACGACATGCCGGCGGCCTCGCCGCCCACGTAGTGGTCGATCGGGTTGACGAGGTGCTGCTCGAGCAGGCGCTCGATCCGCTCGAGCGCGCGCTCCTCCGACACCCCCGGGATGTAGTCCGTGCCCGTCAGCGGCACCTTCGCCATCGCCGCCGCCTCGACGGTGAGCGCGGCGAGGTCCTCCGGCTCGAGCGAGTGGATGTTCGTCTTCCCGCACGCGCGCGCGATGAGCTGCACCTCGAGCGTGAGCGTGTGGAGGAAGTTGTAGACGCGCTCGGCCGCCTCGTCGACGACGAGGCGCTTGCGCAGCTCCGGGTCCTGCGTCGTGATGCCGACGGGGCAGCGGCCGGTGTGGCAGTGGTAGCACTCGCCCGCCGGGACGCCCATCGACCCCATGTAGTCCGTGACGCCCGGGATCTCCTTGTTGCAGTTCAGCGCGATCAGGGCGGAGTGGCCGAGCGCGACCGCCTTGGCGCCGAGCGCGAGGCACTTCGCCACGTCGCCGCCGTTGCGGATGCCGCCGGCCACGACGAGGTCGATCTCGTCGGCCAGGCCGACGTCCTCGAGCGCGCGCCGCGCCTCCGGGATCGCCGCCATCAGCGGGATCCCGGTCTCCTCCGTGGCGAGGTGCGGCCCGGCGCCCGTCCCGCCCTCGCCGCCGTCGAGGTAGATGATGTCCGGCCCGCACTTCGCGGCCATGCGGACGTCGTCGTAGACGCGCGCCGCGCCGAGCTTGAGCTGGATCGGGACCTGGTAGTCCGTCGCCTCGCGGATCTCCTGGATCTTCAGCGACAGGTCGTCCGGGCCGAGCCAGTCGGGATGGCGCGCCGGCGAGCGCTGGTCGATCCCCGCCGGCAGGGACCGCATCTCGGCGACCTGCTCCGTGACCTTCTGGCCCATGAGGTGGCCGCCGAGGCCGACCTTGCACCCCTGGCCGATGAAGAACTCCACCGCGTCGGCCAGCATCAGGTGGTGCGGGTTGAACCCGTACCGGCTCTGGATGACCTGGTAGTACCACTTGGTCGACAGGTCGCGCTCGGGCGGGATCATCCCGCCCTCGCCGGAGCACGTCGCCGTGCCGGCCATCGACGCGCCCTTGGCGAGCGCCATCTTCGCCTCGAGCGACAGCGCGCCGAAACTCATGCCGGTGATGTAGACCGGGACGTCGAGCTCGATCGGCTTCTGCGCGAAGCGCGCGCCGAGCACGGTCTTGGTCTCGCACTTCTCGCGGTAGCCCTCGATCACGAAGCGGGTGAGGGTGCCCGGAAGGAAGACGAGCTCGTCCCAGTGCGGGATCTTCTTGAAGATCGAGAAGCCGCGCATCCGGTAGCGGCCGAGCTCGGCCTTCATGTGGATGTCGTTGATGACCTCGGGCGTGAAGATGCGCGAGCGGCCGAGGACCGTGCGCCGCGAGGGCGCGGTCTCGTCCGCCTTCGCCACCCCGAGCTGGTGGTCGCGCTCCGCGCCCAGGTGGGATTCGGCCATGCTGGTCTCTCCTAGAGCACGAGCTTGCGCTCGGACGGCTCGAGGTTGTCGTAGTTGTAGAGCTGCTTGCCGCACACGTACTTCTGCAGCTCGGGCGGCGTGCCGAGGCCGTAGATGCGGAACTTGCGCTCGATGAACTCGGTGTCGGCGTCCGTCCACTCGCCGGGGATGCAGTCGACGCCGAGCGACTTCACGCGGCCGCCGACGTAGATCGTCCCGTCGTACATCGAGTCGCCGAGGCCCGGGCCGACGTCGCCGAGGATGACCTGGCGGCCGCGCTGCATCATGAAGCCGGTCATCGAGCCCGCGTCGCCGAGGACGATGACCGTGCCGCCCTTCTGGTCGATGCCCGTCCTCGCCCCCACGCGGCCCTTGACCACCACGTCCCCGCCGCGCAGCGCGGCGGCGGTGAGCGACCCCGCGTTGCCGTCGACCACGACGACGCCGCTCATCATGTTCTCGCACGCGGACCAGCCGACGCGGCCCTTGACGCGGACCTCCGGGCCGTCGATCAGGCCGAGGCCGAAGTACCCGAGCGAGCCGTCGAAGGTGATCCGGCAGCGCTGGAGGATGCCGACGCCGAGCGAGTGGCGCGCGCCCGGGTTGCGGACGGTGACGTCGTGGACGCCGTCCTCGTAGACCAGCCGCCGCAGCTCGGAGTTGATCTTGCGCGTCGTGAGGTCCTTGGCGTCGAGGATGGCGTGGCCGCCGGCGACCTCGGCGGTCCCCGGCGGCGTCCCGTCGACCTCGACGAGCCCGCGCGCGTCGTAGGTCAGCGCTTCCACACCATCACCTCTCCCTCGAAGGGGTCGTACGTGTCGATCTCGCGGTCCACGACCGCGCGGATGGCGATCTCCTCCGAGGCCAGCGCGACCATGTCGTCGGCCTCGTAGAGCACGAGCGGCTTCGCGGCGAGCTCGTCCTTCGCCATCCCCAGCGCGTCCTCGGTCACGCAGATGTAGGTGAAGACGCCGTCGAGGTCCTCGAGGCTCCGGCGCATCGCACCCTCGAGGTCGGCGCCCTCGGCCATCTTCTCGGCGAGGTATACGGCGATGATCTCCGAGTCGCACTCCGACTGGAAGCGGTGGCCGGAGCGCTGCAGGCGCCGCTTCCAGTAGTGGTAGTTCGTGAGCTGGCCGTTGTGCACGACCGCCACGTCGGAGAACGGATACGCCCAGTACGGGTGGGCGCCCGAGATGTCGACGTCGGACTCCGTCGCCATCCGCACGTGGCCGATCGCGTGGGTGCCGCCGATGCGGTCGAGCTTGTACTCGCCGGCCACCGTCTCGGCGTCGCCGAGGTCCTTGACGATCCGCAGGGAGTGCCCGAGCGAGAGGACCTCGGCGCCGGGCACGTCCTCGACCCGGTCGGCGAGGACCTTCAGGTCGCCGTCATAGGAGAAGTGCGCCTCGAAGGCGTACTCGCGCGCGTCCTCGACGGCGTGCACGGTCGCGCCGAGCTGGCGCAGGCGCCGCTCGATCTCCGCGCGGTTCGCGCGCATCCGGGCCCGGAAGTCGAAGTCGCGCGGGGTGTTCGCGTCCGCGAGCTTGACGCGCATCACCCAGTCGTCGGACGGCGGCCCGTACAGGGCGTAGCCCGTCGAGTCCGGCCCGCGGTGCTTCATCGACTGGAGCATCCGCGTCATCTGCGACCCGATCGCCCGCTCGCCGTTGCGGCTGATGATGCCGGCGATGCCGCACATCTACGGCAACACCTCGAGGTACTCGTCGCGCTCCCAGTCCGTCACGTACGCGAGGTAGCGCTCCCACTCGTCGCGCTTGTAGTGCTCGAACACCTTGTAGAGGCGCCCGGGCATCGCGCTCCTGACCACCTCGTCCTTGGCCAGGGCCTCCAGCGCCGCGCCGAGGGAGTCCGGCACCTTCTCGATCTGCACGCCCTGCTGGAGCAGCTCGTAGGTGTTCCCCTGCTGGGGCTCGCCGGGGTCGATCTCGTTGCGCACGCCGTCGAGGCCGGCGCGCAGGAGCGCCGCGACGGTGAGGTACGGGTTGCAGGACGAGTCCACGCCGCGGTACTCGAAGCGCCCGCCGGAGGCCACGCGCACCGTCGTCGTGCGGTTCTGCCAGCCCCAGTTCTTGTAGATGGGGGCCCAGAACCCGGTGTCCCACATGCGGCAGTACGAGTTCACCGTGGGATTGCCGATGCACATGAGCGCGTGGAAGTGCTCGAGCAGCCCGCCGAGGAAGTTCCGCGCCAGGTCGGACAGCTGCGCCGGCCCGGACGGGTCGTGGAAGACGTTGCGGCCCTCGTCGTCGATCAGCGTGAAGTGGTGGTGGTGGCCGTTCGCGCTCACGCCCGTGAACGGCTTGGGCATGAACGACGGCAGCAGCCCGTGCTTGCGGCCGACCGCCGCGCAGATCTGCCGGTAGGTCGTGATGTTGTCCGCGGTGCGGACGGGGCGGTCGAAGCGGAAGTTCAGCTCGAGCTGGCCCGGCGCGTCCTCGTGGTCGCCGTAGCTCATGTCGAGCCCGAGCGCCTGCCCGTACTCCACCACGTCCAGGAGGACCGGACGGAGCTCCTCGAACTGGTGGATGTGGTAGCAGTACGGCTTGGTCGTGCCCTCGGGCACCTCGCCGTCCTGCGGCTTCTTGAGCCACATCATCTCGGGCTCGATGCCGATCAGGAACTGGTAGCCGAGCTCCTGCTCGAACTCGTGCGCGACGCGCTTGAGGTTCTGGCGCGGATCGGCGTCCAGCAGCTCGCCGGTCTCCGTGTCGTAGCAGTCGCAGTACACGCGCGCGACGCGCGAGTCCCACGGCAGCACCTGGAACGTGTCGAGGTCGGCGACGGCGGCGAGCTCGGACTCCTCCGGGCCGAACCCGATGTAGTTGCCGTAGCGGTCCGTGAAGAGGTTCGCCGTGGCGCCGTAGACGAGCTGGTAGCCCTTCTCCGCCACCTGCGGGAAGAACGACGAGACGACGCCCTTGCCCATCACGCGGCCGGTGATCGACACCTGCTGGAAGAAGACGTAGCGGATGCCCTCCGCCTCGATGCGGCGCGTGAGCTCCTCGATCCGCTCGCGCCGGCCGGGCTGGTTGCGCGCCTCCTCGAGCGTCGCCGGAGCCGGCGCGATCCTGCTCGAGGCCAGCACCGTGTCGACCGTGCCGCCCAGCGCGGGCCGCGCGGGCGCGGCGATCGCCACGTCCCCGTTGCCCTCCACGACGCTCATCCCATCGTCCTCCTGATCGCAGTTCGGGACCGGCCCACTCGGCGGCAAACCTATCGGCGGCGAACAAATTTGTCTACTCTCGGCCCATGCCGCCAGCCATCCCCGCCTCCGTCCCGTTCCTCGTCGTCGGCGCGGGGGTGCACGGCCTCTCCACGGCATGGCACCTGGCCCGCCGCGGGGAGCGCGTGCTGGTGCTCGACAAGACGGGCGTGGCGGCCGGGGCGTCGGGGATCGCCTGCGGCGTCGTGCGCAACAACTACTTCCAGCCGGCGATGGCGGAGCTGATGGCGGCGTGCATGGACGTGTGGGAGTCCGATCCCGAGGCGTTCACCTACCACGGCACGGGCTACATCGCGCTCGGGCCTGCCGCCCAGGAGCCCGACCTCGTCGAGGTCCACGAGCGCCACGAGCGGATCGGCTATCCGTCCGAGCTCGTCCGCGGCGAGGCGGCGGTCGCGGCGCACATGCGCGCGCTCTATCCCGACTGGCGCGCGCAGGGACTGACCGTGTGCCTGCACGAGCACCGCGGCGGCTTCGCCTTCAACCGCGAGTCGATGCTCGGCCTCGCCGCCAAGGCGCGCGAAGCGGGCGCGGAGATCGCCGAGGGCGTCGAGGTCACGGGCTTGGAGCGCGACGGCGCCGGTGCGGTCACCACGGTGCGGACGACCGCGGGCGAGATCGCCGTCGAGCAGGTCGTGATCGCCGTCGGGCCGTGGATCGCCGGGCTGTGGGAGCTGCTCGGGCTGCCGGCCCGCATCGACGTCCGGCAGCCGGGCGGCGGCGTCGCGACGGACGTCCCCATGTGGACGTACTGGTACCTGCAGGAGGGCGAGATCGCGGTGGACCCGGGGATCCTCGTCTGCGCGGACGGGTCCCCGTCGCCCGTCCTGCACGTCGACTCCGACGCGCCGCTCCACGACGACGACGGCCGCCTGATCACCGACGAGCCGTGGGGCAACTACTTCAAGCCGGACCGCGACTCCGTGCAGGGCGGCGCGGCGCCGCTCCGGGTCGGGCCGGAGTTCGAGGTCGACCCGTACCCGACCGGCACCGTCGATCCCGGCTTCCCGGACATGTGGTCGGCGTCCCTGTCGCACTGCATGGAGCGCTTCCGCGGCGCTCGCGCCAAGTACCGGCGGGCGCGCTCGGGCGGCGTCGGCGCGTTCACGGCGGACAACTTCCCCGTGTTCGACTACATGGCCCCGAACGTCTACGTGGCCGCCGACTCCAACCACGGCTACAAGATGATCGCGGTCGGCCGGGAGATCGCCGAGGTGCTCCGCGGCGGGCACTCGTCGCTGCTCTATCCGTTCCGCTTCGAGCGCTTCGCCACCGGGGACCTCCACCCCGTCTCGCACTCGCCCTATCCCTGGAGCTGACCCCGCCGCCGCCGAGCGCGAGGCGCAGCACGGGCTCGACCCCGTCGACGAGCTCGCGGAGGCGTACGCCGGCCGATCCGCGGCGGCGCGCTCAGGACACGAGCTCGAGCGCCGGGCGGCGCTCGGCGTGGGCGGCGCCGACGTCCCGCAGCACGTCGAGCATCGCCGACGTGGCGGGAGAGCGGTAGCCCTTCGACACGGTCGCGAAGATCTGCCGCACCGGCGTCTCGCGGCCCAGCGGCCTGACCACGATGTCGTCGCGCACCGTACGCAAGCCGAGCTCGGCGATGATCGAGACGCCGACGCCGGCGGCCACGAAGCCCTGCACGGCGGAGTAGTCGTCCGTCTCGAAGGCGATCCGCGGGTCGAACCCGGCGCGCAGGCACGCGCGGCTGATCAGCCGGTTGCACTCACAGTCGGCGGGGCCGCCGATCCACGCCTCGCCGGCGACGTCGGCGAGGCGCACGCCGCGCTTGCGGGCGAGCGGGTGGTTCGCGCCGAGCACGAGGTACATCGGATCCTCGAGCAGGTGGACGTGCTCGAAGCCGTCGCCCTCCCGGTCGCCCGGCTCGCCGGCGCCGAAGGTGATGGCGAGGTCGATGTCGCCGGCGCGCATGGCCGGCAGCGAGTCCTCGGGCTCCATCAGCGTCATGGAGAGCTCCACGGCGGGATGCGCCTGCGTGAAGCGGGCGATCGCGACCGGCATCACCGTGGCCGCCGCGGACTCGAACGACGCCAGCCGGAGGCGGCCGCCGCGCAGGCCGGCGATGGCCTCGAGCTCGGCCTCCGCCTCGGCGAGGCGGCTGAGGATCGCGTCCGCGTGGCGGACGAGCGCCTCGCCGGCCTCCGTCAGGCGCACCCCGCGCGCACTGCGCTCGACGAGCACGGCGCCGGCCTCGCGCTCGAGCGCGGCGATCTGCTGCGAGACGGCGGACTGCGTGAAGGAGAGGGACTCCGCGGCGCCCGAGAAGGAGCCGCGCTGGGCGACCTCGCGGAGCACGCGCATGCGGCGGACGTCGAGCATCAGAGCGTCTTATAGCACAGGCAGGCAACCTTCATTTGCACTGATGGCTCGGTGGTCGCACACTGCTTCCCGCACCGCGTTCCCGAGCCCAGGAGCCCATCAGATGTCCCGCCTCGATCCAGCCGTCGTCATCCGAGCCGCCCGCGGCAGCGACGGTCCCGCCCTCGCCGACCTCGCCGAGCTCGACTCCGCCCGGCCGCTGTCCGGCGACGTGCTCGTCGGCGAGGTCGACGGCGAGATCGTCGCCGCCTACGCCCCGGGCGTCCACGCCGCGATCGCGGATCCGTTCCGCCCGACCGCGGACGTCGTCGCCCTGCTCGAGCTGCACGGGCGCCGGCGCGCCCCTCGCGCGC
>DATMVH010000467.1:0-8232 GCA_035563395.1 Solirubrobacteraceae bacterium | reverse complement strand
CGCCTCGCTCGCCGCGCCGCCGCCGCCGTCGCCGGTCGCCGGGACGAGCGCGGCGAGCCGCCGCGGCAGCGCCCAGCGGGCGGCCGCGGCCGCGGTCCTGACCGCCTCCTCGCCGGCGGGCGGGTGCTGCACGAGCAGCCGCACGAGCCGGCGTCGCCGGCGCTCGCTCTCGCCCGCGGCGACCGACTGCTCTTCCGCGTAGCCCTCGGCGGACTCCGCCGACAGCTCGTCGATGTAGGCGAAGATGGCCTCGCCGAGGGCGTAGATGGCCGTCGGCGGTAGCCCGCCGGCGACGCCCGCGGCGACGAAGCGGCGCCACGCCAGCCGGGCGCCGACGCGGTACGCGGCGAGCAGCGCGTCGAGCGTGCGGCCGGCGCGGAACTCGCCCCGCCCGAGGTCGACGTACGTGCCCCGGGCCATGCCCGCGTCTGGCTCCGGGGCGGCGAGGAGGTCGACGAAGCGGTTCAAGGCCACCTCGACGCCGCGGCGCACGACCTGGCCGAACTCCCCCTCCATGGCCCGGGCGTAGTCCGGCACTTCGCGCGCGATCGCGGCGACCGTCTCCTGGGCGAGGCCGGGAAGGGCCGGGCGCAGGACGTCGGCGGCCTCCGGCGGGACGGCGTGGTAGGAGGACAGGTCCATTTGTCACGAGGCTACAGGTGCGCTCGTCGCCTGCGCGTCCCGAGCGCGTGACTCGGCCGGGATTTCGTCGGCGCGGTGCACCGACGCTTCGGGCAGAACCGTGCGCTAACCTGCACGTCCGTGCAAGACCGTGCAACGATGCTGAGCGCCGAACGCCGCCGGGCGATCCTCGCCACGCTGTCGCGCGACGGCAAGGTCGTCGCCGCGCAGCTCGTCGAGGACCTCGGCGTCTCCGAGGACACGATCCGGCGCGACCTCCGCGACCTCGCCGCGCACGGCCTCGTCCAGCGCGTGCACGGCGGTGCCCTGCCGCCCGCTCCGCAGCCGGGCTCCTTCGCCCATCGGCGCGAGACCGCGCAGGTGGCGAAGGTCGCGCTCGCGGAGGCGGCCGTGCGCGTGCTCGCCGGCGCGCGGGTCGTGCTGCTGGACGGCTCGACCACGAACCTCGAGCTGGCGCGCCGGCTGCCGCCGGACCGCGCGTGCACGGTGCTGACGAACTCGCCGCCGATCGCCGCGGCGCTGGCGGATCACCCGTCCGCCGAGGTGGTCGTGATCGGCGGCCGCCTGGACAAGGAGGCGCAGGTCACCGTCGGGTCGGCCGCCGTCGACTTCCTGCGCACCGTCCGCGCGGACGCCTGCGTGCTCGGCGTGTGCGCGCTGCACCCCGAGGCCGGCCTGTCGACGGTGGACCTCGAGGAGGCCCACGCCAAGCGCGCGATGGTCGCCGCCTCCGCCGACGTCGTGGCGCTCGCGACGGCCGACAAGCTGCGCGCCGCATCGCACTACCTCGTCGCCCCGGTCGCCGAGCTCACGCACCTGGTGACGGACGCGGAGGCGCCCGACGAGCTGCTCGACCCGTACCGTGCGCTGGGCGTCACGGTGACGCGCGCATGACGCCGCGCCTCGCCACCACCGCGGTGTTCTTCGTCAACGGGGCGGTCGTCGGCTCCTGGGTGGCGCAGATCCCGTGGGCGCAGCAGTACTTCGACCTCTCGAAGAGCACGATGGGCCTCGTCATCCTCGCGATGTCGGTCGGCGTCATCCTCGCCTTCCCGGTCGCCGGCCAGCGCATCGTGCGCCACGGCAGCCGCCGGATGGTCGCCGTCGGCGGCGCCCTCTGCGTCGCCGCGCTCGTGCCCGTGCTGCTCATGCCGCATCCGATCCTGCTCGCCGTCGCGCTGTTCGTCCTCGGCCTCGCCAACGCGACGATGGACGTCTCGATGAACGCGCACGGCGTATCCGTCGAGAAGGCGCTCGGCCGCCCGATCATGTCCTCGCTGCACGCGGGGTGGGCGTTCGGCGGCGTCTTCGGCGCGGGCTTCGCCGCGGCCGGCACGGTCGCGGGGATCGACCCGCGGATGGTCGCCGCGGCCGCCGCGGTGACGCTGCTCGCCGTGCTCGCCGCGTGCTTCCCGCGGCTCGGCGCCGGGTCGGCCGGCGAGGGGGAACGGGCGCCCGGCTTCACGATGCCCTCGCGCGGCGTCGTGCTGCTGGCCGTGCTGGCGTTCCTCGTGATGATCACCGAGGGGGCGATGGGCGACTGGGGCGGCCTCTACCTGCGCGAGGACGCGGGGGCCGCGGCCGGCCTCGCCGCGCTCGCCTACGCCTTCTTCGCCGGCGGGATGACGCTCGGTCGCATGGTCGGCGACGCGGTCAACCACCGCGTGGGTCCGGTCGCGCTGCTCCGGGGCGGCGCGCTGCTCACGGCGCTGCCGCTCGCGGCGTTCCTGCTGATCGGCACCCCCGCCGCGGGCCTCGTGGGCCTCTTCCTCGTCGGTCTCGGGGTGGCCAACGGCGTGCCGCTGATGTTCAGCGCCGCCGGGCGGCGGGCGGACACGGCGCCCGGGCCGGGCATCGCCGCGGTGTCGTCGATGGGGTCGCTGGGCTTCCTCGCCGGGCCGCCGTTCATCGGCATGCTCGCCGACGCCGTGTCGCTCCCGCTGGCGCTCGCCACGCTGGTGCTCGGCGCGGTCGCCGTCTTCGCGCTCGCACAGCGGGCGACACGCCAGCCGGCCGCCGGCGCGCGCGTGGTCGAGGCGGTGGCCGCATGACCGTCGTGCTCTCGGACATGGACGGCGTGCTCGTGGACTCCACGCCCGCCGTCGTCCGGACGTGGGAGAAGTGGGGACGGCGGCTGGGCGTGGACGGGGCGGCCGTCGCGGCGGCCAACCACGGGCGCCCGGGGCGCGACGTGCTCGCGCAGTTCTTCTCCGGCGAGGAGCTGGACGCGGAGGCCGCGGCGTTCGAGGCCGCCGAGGTCGAGGACACGGAGGGCGTCGTCCCGATGCCGGGCGCCGAGCGCGTGCTCGAGCTGCCCCGCGTCGCCATCGTCACCTCGTGCACGCGTCCGCTCGCCCTCGCCAGGCTCGCCGCCGCCGGCCTGCGGGAGCCGGCGGTGCTCGTGACCGCCGACATGGTCGCGCGCGGCAAGCCCGCGCCGGACCCCTACCTGCTGGGCGCGGAGCTGATGGGCGCCGGCCCCGCGGAGTGCATCGTGCTCGAGGACGCGCCGGCCGGCATCGCCGCGGGGCGCGCGGCGGGCATGACGGTCTGGGCGGTCGCCACGACCCACGAGCGCGGGGAGCTCGGCGGCGCGCAGCGGATCGCCGACGGGCTCGAAGAGCACCTCGCGGCGCTCGCGCTGCGCCGCGCGGCCTGACACGCCGCGGCGGCTGCCGGCGCTACCGCCGCGGGTCGTCGAGCAGCGACAGCAGGTACGTGCCGTAGCCGCTCTTGACGAGCGGCTCCGCGAGCCCGCGCAGCTGCGCGTCGTCGATGAAGCCCTCGCGCCAGGCGACCTCCTCGGGCGACCCGATCCGCAGGCCCTGGCGCTCCTCGATCACCCGCACGAACTCCGCCGCCTGCATGAGCGAGTCGAACGTGCCTGTGTCCAGCCACGCGGTTCCGCGGTCGAGCACGCCGACGCGGAGCTTGCCGCGGCGCAGGTACTCCCGGTTGACGTCGGTGATCTCGATCTCGCCGCGCGCGCTCGGGGTCACGCGGGCGGCGATGTCGACGACGTCGTTGTCGTAGAAGTACAGCCCGACCACCGCGTAGTGCGACTTCGGCCGCGCGGGCTTCTCCTCGATCGACACCGCGCGGTCGTCCGCGTCGAACTCGACCACGCCGTAGCGCTCCGGATCGGCGACGTGGTAGGCGAACACCGCGCCGCCGTCGGGGTTCGTGTGCTGCTTGAGCTGCGTTCCCAGGCCGTAGCCGTAGAAGATGTTGTCGCCGAGGATCATCGCGACCGGATCCTCGCCGATGAACTCGGCGCCGATGAGGAACGCGTCCGCGAGCCCGCGCGGCTCGGCCTGCGTGGCGAACGAGAAGCGGCAGCCGAACTGCGAGCCGTCGCCGAGCAGGCGGCGGAACTGGTCCTGGTCGGTCGGCGTGGTGATGATCAGGATCTCGCTGATCCCGGCCATCATCAGCGTGGACAGGGGGTAGTAGATCATCGGCTTGTCGTAGACCGGCATGATCTGCTTGCTGATGCCCTGCGTGATGGGGTAGAGGCGGGTCCCGGAGCCGCCGGCGAGCACGATGCCCTTCATTGCGCGCGGGAAGGCTAGAAGGTCGCGCCTGCGCTCAGGCCCGCTGTCCGGCGGGGGCAGCGGCGCCTCAGCGCGACGGCGCGAGCAGCCGCTCCGCCGCGGCGAGCACGGCCTCGCGCACGTCGGCGGGCTCGAGCACCGCCGCGTCGCCGGCCTCGCGGAGGATCTCCTTGACGAGGTAGCGCTCGCCCTTGAACGCCCACTCGACGATCACCGCGCCGTCCGGCAGCTCCGCGAGCACCGTGCGCTCCTCGCCCGCCCAGCGGGCCTGCGCGGGCGAGATCCACACGTGCGCCACGCGCGAGCCCCCGACCTCGCCGGTTCGCGGCCAGCCCTCGACGTCGGCGACGGGGTCGAGGTCGGCGCGCGGCTCGTAGCGGTCCTCCAGGACGTCGACGCGCTTGACGCGGTCGAGCCGGAAGTGGCGCATCTGGTCCTTGGCCGTGTCGAAGGTCGCGACGTACCAGCCCTCGCGGCCGTTGATCAGGGCGTACGGCTCGACGGTGCGCGTGGAGAAGCGGTCCTCGTTCGGCGCCCAGTACTCGAGCTCGATCAGGCGCCGGTCCTCGATCGCCTCGCCGACGCGCCGGGCGATCTCGTCGTCCGTCCGCCGGTTGGCGACGAGCAGCCCGTCCTGGGCCACGTCGCCGCCCAGCGCGCGCAGGAGCTTGTCCTTCGCCGTGACCAGGTCCGCGGAGAGGTGCACGTCGAGGAAGTCGATCGCCGCCACCAGCGCGCGGGCCTCGATGGGAAGCAGCCGCGCCGGGCGGTCGAAGGTGTCCGAGTAGGGCTCGGGATCGACCTCGATCTCCCCGTTCGGGTGGACCTCGGCGTAGAGCACGTAGGCGCCGCCGCCGAAGTTCACGACGTTCAGGACGGCGACGTCCTCGCGCAGCTCCTGCGGGGAGATCTGGAGCTGCTCGCACACGTCGTCCACGCGCAACCGCTCGCCCGCGCGCCCCGCCTTGATCAGCACGGACGCGAGCGTGACGAGGCGGGCGAAGCGCTCGGGGCGGATCGCGGTCGCCTCGCGCGAGCGGGAGGCCGGCTCGCGCTCCGTGTCCGGCTCTGCCGGCGGGCGGCCGCGCGCGACGCCGGCGTCCGGCTCGCCGCGGTGCAGCTCGGCGACGCGGTCGAGGCGCTCGTGCAGCTCGGCGAGCAGCTCGGCCGGCCCGAGCAGGCGGACGTGGTGCTCGTAGCCGATGACCCACGCGAGGAGGAGGCGCGCGATCGCGTAGGGAGTGCGGAAGACGCGGCCGCCGTCGTCGGCGTCCTCGAGCGTCCCGTAGGCGCCGAAGTTGCGCTCGACGTGCCAGGCGATGCGGTCCGAGACCCAGATCTCCGCGGTCCCGACCGGGTCGCCGAGCTGCCACGGGATCCGGTTCGCGTACGCGCGCGGGTCGAACTCCGCCGGCCGCTGGAAGTCGTGCTCGGCCTTGGTGGCGTACGCGACCTTGCCGCGGATGCGCGACAGGCGGAACACGCGCACCGCATCCCGCTCGTGCGCGTGCCCGACGAGGTAGAACTGGCCGCCCTCGAAGAGCAGCACGTAGGGGTCGACGAGCCGGTGGGCCGTCTCGCCGCTCTGCATCGTGAAGTACTCGAACTCGATCCGCTTGCGCCGGTTGATCGCGGTGTCGATCTTGGCGAGGCGCGCCGACAGCTCCCCGCCGCCCGCCGACCCGGTTATCCCCAGCCCGATCGCCCGCTGGGCCGGCGAACCCAGCGGACTCGGCCTTCCCCACGTGAGCTGCTGGAGCGCCAGGCGCAGCGGCTCCGCGTAGGCGAACTCGCCGTCGAGCAGGCTCAGCGCGGTCTGCAGCGCCGCGAGCTCCGCGTCCGAGAAGGCCACCGCCGGGAGGAAGAACGCCTCGGGCGCGAGCGAGTAGTTCTCCTGCTCGGAGAAGCCGTCGGCCGGCTTGTCCACCGTGAGGTGGATGCCGAGCGCGTCGAGCTCGGCGCGGTCGGCGTAGAACCGGCGCGCGAACGCGTCCTCCGTCATGTCGGAGTAGCCCTCGACGTCGCGGCGGATCTCCGTGGCCGTCACCGGCCGGCGCTCCGCCATCAGGTAGGAGATCAGCGACAGCTGGCGGATGAGCTTCTCGGTGTCCTTCGCCACGGCGCACACGTTAGACCGCGGCCTCGCCCGGGTCGCCGCCCGTCTTCTGACGCCGTGGCGCGATTTCTCCGGTGTTTGCGGGGTGACGTGCGGCTGGGGATTTCCGGCCTCCGCCCGATACTGGAGCGAGTCGTGCGGTTGCGGCTCGTCCTCATCGAAGACCACCAGGCCCTGCGCGAGGGGCTCGAGCTGCTGCTCGACCGCGAGGGCTGCGACGTGGTCGGCACCGCCGGCACGGCGGCGGAGGGTCGGGCGCTGGTGGAGCGGCTGGAGCCCGACGTCGCGCTGGTCGACATCCGCCTCGGCGACGATGACGGCATCGCGCTGACGCGCGAGCTGCTCGACGCCGGGCCGGAGCGGCGCATCGTGCTCTACACGGGATCCGCCGACGAGGACCTCCTCTTCAGCGGGCTGGACTCGGGCGCGCGCGGCTACGCGCTCAAGGACGGCTCGCCGCGCGAGCTCGTCGAGGCGCTCGAGTCGGTGGCCGCCGGCGGCAGCTACGTCGATCCGCGCCTGCGTCCGGCGCTGCTCTCGCGCCGCACCACGGAGCGGCTGCCTACGCTGTCCAACCGGGAGCGCGAGGTGCTGGACCTGCTCGCCCGCGGGCTGACCGGGGAGCAGGTGGCGGAGCAGCTCGTGCTGTCCGCGGAGACCGTCAAGACGCACGTGCGCAACGCCATGAACAAGCTCGAAGCGCACACGCGCGTGCACGCCATCGCCATCGCGCTGCGCGAGGGCTACATCTCACCTCCGGACCAGGCGGCCGCCTCGTGAACGACGACATCGAGTTCGCGAACCGGCTCCGGCACGATCTCCGCACGCCGCTGACCATCGTCACCGGGTTCGCCGAGATCCTGGCCTCCGACCGCCCGGTCAGCGACGACGACCGGCGCGACTACGCGCAGCGGATCATCAACGCGGCGCACGAGATCCGCGCGCTGATCGACTCGGCCAAGCTCGCCGGCGAGTAGGCCGTCACGCCGCCTCGCGCCCGGCGAAGTACGCGCCCCCGCCGAGCGCGCGGTCGTAGCCGGACCAGCGGCTGCCATCCGGCAGCTCCTTCTCGAGCCGGTCGAACGAGCCCAGCCGCCCGCCGAGGTTGTCGATCATGTGGACGAGCGTCGCCTCGCGCGTGCAGGGCACGACCGGCGACCCGTGCTCGAGCTGCCCGTGATGGCTGAGGATGATGTGGAGCACGGCCGCCGCCGCGTCCGTCGGGAAGCCGGGAAGCTCCTCGATCAGCCGGCGCACGCGGTAGTAGCCGAGCGCGATCTCGCCCTGGAGCTTGCCCGCGTCCGTCATCTCGATGCCGGTCGCGCCGGACGTGTAGGCCTCGAGCTTGCCGATGTCGTGCAGCAGCGCGCCGGTCACCGCGACGTCGCGGTCGATTCCCGGGAAGGTCGCCGAGATGGCGGACACGGCCTGGGCGACGGACAGCGAGTGCTCCAGCAGCCCGTGCCGGTACGCCTGGTGATAGCGCTTCGCGGCGGGCGCGTCGCGGAAGGCCGGCCACGTCGGCGCGTCCGGCCCGAGGACGCGGTCGAGCAGCGCGCGCAGGTGGGGGCTCTGCACGGTGGAGACCAGCCCCCGCAGGTCCGCCTCCATCTGCGCGGCGGAGCGCGGCGGGCCGTGGACGATCGCGTCGCTGTCCTGGCCGTCGGTGAGATCGCGCACGTGCATCGCGTCAAACGTAAAGCGGCCGTCGGACGTTCCGCGCCTGACAGCAGGCGGTAGCTTGTGGCGATGGCCGATCGCACCGTGCTCGTGTCAGGCGGCACCGGCGGCCTCGGGACCGCCGTGGTAGACGCGTTCGCCGACCGTGGCTGGCGCGTCGTCGTGCCCCACCTCAGCCCGGGCGGGACGTTGCGCGAGGGGGTCGAGCGGGTGACCGCCGACCTGACCGATCCGGACGAC
>DATMVH010000466.1:0-8301 GCA_035563395.1 Solirubrobacteraceae bacterium | reverse complement strand
CGGGGCAGCCGCCGGGGCGGGTGCGGGCGGACCTTCGTGCCGCCGTCGCCGTCCACCGGCTCGTCCTCGAGCTCCGGCCCCTGCCGGACCGCCCACCACACGATCAGGGCGAGCGCGAGGATCGGCAGCTTCAGGAAGACGAACAGGTACAGCATCGCCCACTCCACGAGCGGGAACATACTCCCCGGCGCGCCGTTCGTGGCGTTCGCCGGCGCGGCGCCGCCGTATTACAGACGCGTCATCGCCTCGAGCTCGTCCACGCGCGCGTCGATCGCCGCGCGGTCGAGTTCGTACAGCCGCTCGGACCCGAAGCCCTCCACGTTGAAGGACGCGAGCGCGGTCCCGTAGGCCATCGCGCGGCGCAGCGTCGCGTCGTCGGCGTCGCCGCCCCGGGCGGCGAGGTAGCCCATGACGCCGCCCGCGAACGTGTCGCCGGCGCCGGTGGGCTCGACGATGTCCGCGGTGGGATACGCCGACAGCCCGAAGAAGCCGTCGCGGGTGATCATGGCCGAGCCGTACTCGCCCTGCTTGGCGATCACCACGCGCGGGCCGAGGTCGAGCGCCTTGCGGGCGGCGCGCACGAGGTTCGGCTCGTCCGTGAGCTGCTTGAGCTCCCCGTCGTTGAGGATCAGGCAGTCCACGAGGCGGATCGTCTTGACGAGCGACTCGTGGGCGATGTCGATCCACAGATTCATCGAGTCCATCGCCACGAAGCGGGCCGCGCGGCACTGCTCGCGCACCTCGCGCTGGAGGTCCGGCTGGATGTTGGCGAGGAAGAGCACCTCGGCGGCGCGCGAGGCGTCCGACAGCTTGGGCTCGAAGTCCTCGAACACGTTCAGGTCCGTCTGCAGCGTGTCTCGCTGGTTGATGTCGCGGTGGTAGCGCCCGGCCCAGAAGAACGTGCGGCCGCCCGGCACGTGCTCGATGTCGTCCGTGAGCACGCCGCGGCGGTGGAGCACCCCGTACTCCTCCTCACCGAAGTCGTCGCCGACCGGCCCCACCACGCGGGTCTCGGCGAGGAACGACGAGGCGATGGAGAAATGCACGGCAGAGCCCCCGAGCAGCCTCTCCCGGCTGCCCGCGGGCGTCTCGACGGCGTCGAAGGCGATGGAGCCGACCACGGTCAGCGTCATGGCGGCGCGGGAGCCTAGCGGAGCCCGTACCCTTCCCCGCCCGTGCGTTCGATCAGGATCCGCTCGTGGGGAGGGCCCGAGGTCCTGGAGCTCGACGAGACCGCCCCCGTCCCCGAGCCGGGGGAGGAGCAGGTGCTGGTCCGCGTCACGGTCGCCGGCGTGAACTTCGCCGACACGCACGCGCGCGACAACACGTACCTCGCCCGCTACGAGCTGCCGCTCGTCCCGGGCGCGGAGGTCGCCGGCGTGGTGGAGCGCGACGGCGCCGGGTTCACCGCCGGCCAGCGGGTCGTCGCCCTCGTCGGGTCCGGCGGCTACGCCGAGTACGCGGTCGCCCCGGCTGCGACGACGTTCCCCGTTCCCGGCGACGTGCCCGACGGCGTGGCGCTCGCGCTGCTCCTGCAGGGCCTCACCGCGTGGCACCTGTTCCGGACGAGCGCGCGGCTCGCGCCCGGGGAGAGCGTGGTGGTGCACGCGGCCGGCGGCGGGGTCGGCCACCTCGCCGTCCAGCTCGGCCGCGCGTTCGGAGCCGGTCGCGTGATCGGCACGGCGTCGACCGAGGAGAAGCGGCAACTCGCCTTGGAGCTCGGGGCGGACGCCGCCGTCGACGTCGGGCGGGAGGACCTGGCCGCCGCGCTCGTCGAGGCGAACCTCGGCGAGCGCGTCGACGTCGTGCTCGAGATGGCCGGCGGCCGCGTGTTCGCGGAGGGCGCGAAGGCGCTCGCGCCGTTCGGCCGCCTGGTCGTCTACGGCATGGCCTCGGGCGAGCCCAACGAGGTGAGCGCCGGCGCGCTGATGCGCCGCAGCCACGCGGTCGTCGGCTTCTGGCTCGTGCACTGCCTCACCCGCCCGGCCGAGCTCGTCGACGCTCCGCTGCAGGAGCTGTTCACGCGCGCGGCCGCCGGCGAGCTGCGGGTGATCGAGGGCCGCACGTACGCGCTGTCCGAGGCCCGGCGCGCCCACGAGGACCTGCAGGCGCGCCGGACGACGGGCAAGCTCCTGCTCGACCCGACCCGCTGAGCGCCGGTCAGGCCGTCGCGATGCGGCGGTAGCGCGCGACGGACAGCGGCGCGAACACGGCGACGACGCCACGACCCGGAGCAGGCCCTGCCGCACCTCGCCGCCGAGCGGCGCGCCGACGAGCAGCCCGCGCAGCGTTGACCCAGATGGTGATCGGGTTGACCTCCGCGAACCACTCCAGCACCGCGGGCATGGAGTCCGTGGGCACGAACGGCCGACGAGACGAAGGTCGGCGGGAACATCCGGATGAACCCGCCGACTGCGCCGCCTCGATGCTGTTGAGCGACATGCCGATGATCGCCGAGATCCACGAGAACGCGTAGCCCATCAACAGCAGCAGGGCGAGGCCGAGCACGACCTCGGGCACGCTCGTGGAGAAGCGGAAGCCGACGACGTGGGCGACGACCAGCATCACCACGTCTGGAAGCCGTTCGCGACCAACGTCGGCGAGCATGCGCCCGGCCAGCACGGCGGAGCGCGCCATGGGCAGCGACCGGAAGCGGTCCATCAGGCCCTTCTGCATGTCCTCGGCGAGCCCGATGCCGGTCAGGCGCGCTGCCGAACACGCTGGTCTGGACGAGGATCCCCGGGATCAGGAAGTCCACGTACTCGAAGCGCGGGGTCTGGATCGCGCCGCCGAAGACGTACACGAACAGCACCACGAACATCACGGGCTGGATCGCGAAGAAGATGAGCCAGTCCAGCTGGCGCAGGACGCGGCGGACGTTGCGCCGGGCGATGACCAGCGTGTCGGCGAGCGCGGTCACGCGACCGCCTCCTCCTCCGCGGGCTCCTCGGCGGCGTGGCCCGTGAGGGAGAGGAACACGTCGTCGAGCGTCGCGGCGCAGCGCGAGCTCGTCGACCCCGACGCCGCGTCGTCGAGGCGCCGCACGGCGTCGACGATGATCCCCGACCGCGCCCGCACCGGGACGGCGACGACCCGGTCCGTCGCCATCGGCTCGCGGACGGTGGTGGTCTTGCCGGCGCCGTTGGGCCCGAGCAGGCCGAGCACCGTCCCGGGCTCGGCCCGGAGGTCGGCGCCGTCGAGGGCGCGCACGTCGCCGAACGACTTGCGCAGCCCCTCGGCGAGGATCGCAGGCTCGGTCATGCCCGCACGCTACGGTCGCCCGGGCGACGGCGGGAACCGGCGCGCCCGCTGATGCCGCGCCCTTCTAAGCTGCTGCCCGACCATGGCCTCCTTCGCCGATCTCGGCCTCTCCGACGACGTCCTCGCAGCGCTGAGGGACGTCGGCTACGAGTCGCCGAGCCCGATCCAAGAGCAGGCCATCCCGGAGCTCCTCGCGGGGCGCGACGTGATCGGCCAGGCGCAGACCGGCACGGGCAAGACGGCGGCCTTCGGGCTGCCGATGATGCAGCTCGTCGATCCGGCGGACGAGGAGACGCAGGCGCTCGTGCTCACGCCGACGCGCGAGCTCTGCATCCAGGTCACGCAGGCGCTGCGCACCTACGGGCGCCACAGCGGCGTCGACCCCGTCGCGGTCTTCGGCGGGGCGCCCATCCGCACCCAGCAGGCCCAGCTCAAGCAGGGCGCGCAGGTGGTCGTCGGGACGGTGGGCCGCGTGCTCGACCTCATCTCGCGCCACTCGCTCGTGCTGCACTCCTGCCGCTACGTCGTGCTCGACGAGGCCGACGAGATGCTCGACCTCGGCTTCCTCGAGGACGTGGAGCGGATCCTCTCGCTCACGCCGGGCGGGCGCCAGACGGCCCTGTTCAGCGCGACGATGCCGGGAGAGATCCGCGCGCTCGCCGAGCGGCACCTGTACGACCCGGTCACGGTGAAGGTCAAGGCCGCCACGCTCACCATCGACACGGTCGAGCAGTTCTTCCTCGAGACCAAGCCGGCCGACAAGACCGAGTCCCTCGCCCGGGTGCTCGAAGCGGAGCGCCCCGACCAGGCCATCGTCTTCGTGCGCACGAAGATCCGCTGCGAGCAGCTCTTCCGCACGCTCCGCGACCGCGGCATGAACGTCAAGGCGCTGCACGGCGACATGAGCCAGGGCGCGCGCGACGGCGTGATGATCTCGTTCAAGGGGGGCCGCGTCCCGATCCTCGTCGCGACGGACGTGGCGGCGCGCGGGCTCGACATCTCGACGGTCACGCACGTCGTGAACTTCGACGTCCCCACCTCGCCGGACGTCTACGTCCACCGCATCGGCCGCACGGGGCGGGTCGGCCGCTCGGGCCGGGCGATCACCTTCGTGGAGCCGCGCCAGCGGCGGGAGCTCGCCGCGATCGAGGCGCATGCGAACACGCGCATCTCGCCGTGGGCGGAGGGCGCCAAGGTCGGGCCCGCGCGCGCGGAGGAGCCGCGCCGGCACCGGCACCGCAAGCCGCACGACACCGTCGTGGCGGCCACGAACGGCTCCGTGTACCGCAAGCTCATCGCCTCGGGCGGGCGCGCCGCCGGGCTCGCCGAGGCCGACCTCATCGCCGCGGTGACGGGCGCCACCGGCCTCGACGGCGAGGCGGTCCGCAACGTCCGGCTGCTCGAGCGCTTCGTGCTCTTCGAGGTCCCGGCCGAGCAGGCGCAGCGCGTCGCCGAGGAGGTCGACGGCACGCCGGTGCGCGGCCACACGCTCCGGCTCGAACTCGCGAAGGGGTGACCGGCATGTCCCAGATGACCATGACCACCAACAAGGGCGACATCGTGTTCGAGATGTTCGACGACGACGCCCCGAAGACGGTGGGCAACTTCCGCAAGCTGTCGGACGACGGCTTCTACGACGGCCTGACGTTCCACCGGATCATCCGCGACTTCATGATCCAGGGCGGCTGCCCGCTGGGGACGGGCACCGGCGGTCCGGGCTACACCTTCGAGGACGAGATCAACCAGCACAAGGTCGTGCGCGGCGCGCTGGCCATGGCGAACGCGGGGCCGGACACGAACGGCTCGCAGTTCTTCATCGTCACCACGGACGCCGCGCCGTGGCTCGACGGCAAGCACACGGTGTTCGGCCGCGTCGTCTCCGGCATGGACGTCGTCGACCAGCTCGAGGCGCTGCCGACCGACCGGCGCGACCGGCCGCAGGAGAAGGCCGTCATCGAGACCGTCGCCTTCACCGATTGATGGTCGATCCTGCGATCACCGCGACCGGCTGGAAGCGTCCCGCGGCGCCGGATCGGATCCATCCGGCCGCGGGATCGACGATCTGATGGCCACGCTCGAGGCGCCGCGGGCGGCGCAGGAGGAGATCCGGGTCGAGAACCCCGCCACCGGCGAGCTCGTGGCCACGGTGCCCGCCGCCTCGCCGGAGGACGTGGCGGCGATGGTCGCCCGCGCCCGGGCCGCGCAGCCGGCGTGGGAGGCGATCGGCTTCGAGGGCCGCGCGCAGGTGCTGCGCCGCGCGCAGAAGTGGATGGTCGACCATGCCGACCGCGTCGCGCGGACGATCGTCGAGGAGACGGGCAAGGCCTACGAGGACGCGCGCGTCGTCGAGGTGAGCTACGCGACGATCATGCTCGGCTACTGGGCCAAGCACGCCGCCGGCCACCTCGCCGAGGAGCGCGTGCGCAGCTCGAGTCCCTTCGTCGCCGGGCGCAAGCTCGTCGTCCGCTACCGCCCGCTTGGCGTGGTCGGGGTGATCGGGCCGTGGAACTACCCGCTGGTCAACTGCTTCGGCGACTGCATCCCCGCGCTGGCCGCCGGCAACGCGACGATCCTCAAGCCGTCCGGGCAGACGCCGCTCACCTCCCTGCTGATGCTGGAGGCGATGCGCGAGAGCGGCCTGCCCGAGGACGTCTTCCAGGTCGCCGCGGGCACGGGCGGGACCGGTGCGGCGCTGGTCGACCACGCCGACATGATCATGTTCACGGGGTCGACGGAGACCGGGCGGACGGTGTACGAGCGCGCGTCCCGCCGCCTCATCCCCGTGTCGCTCGAGCTCGGCGGCAAGGACCCGATGATCGTGCTCGCCGACGCGGACCTCGAGCGCGCCGCCGGCGCAGCCGTCTACTACGGCATGCAGAATGGCGGTCAGACGTGCATCTCGGTCGAGCGCGTCTACGTGGAGGCGCCCGCCTACGACCAGTTCGTCGACAAGGTCACGCGGAAGGTCGCCGCGCTGCGGCTGGGACCGCCGGGCGGGCCGGGAAGCGTGGACGTCGGCGCGCTCACGTTCGGCCCCCAGCTCGAGATCGTCCAGCGCCACGTCGACGCGGCCCGCGCCGCGGGCGCGCGCGTGGTCGCCGGCGGGCGGGCGCGTAGCGGGCCGGGCCGGTTCTTCGAGCCGACCGTCCTGGTCGACGTCGACCACGGCATGGACTGCATGCGGGAGGAGACGTTCGGCCCGACGCTGCCGATCATGAAGGTCGCCGACGCCGACGAGGCCGTGCGCCTCGCGAACGACTCGCCGTACGGCCTCGGCGCCTCCGTGTGGACGCGCGACGCCCGCCGCGGCGAGGCGCTGGCGAGCCGCGTCGAGTCTGGCTTCGTCTGCGTCAACGACGCGAACATGAACTACTTCGCCCCGGAGCTGCCGATGGGCGGCTGGAAGGCGTCCGGCCTCGGGACGCGCCACGGAGCCGGCGGCATCCGCAAGTACTGCCGCCAGCAGGCGGTGCTCGTCGCCCGCGTCGCGCCCCGCCGCGAGCTGCACTGGTTCCCGTACCGCGCGGCCTCGACGGGCCTCCTCGGCCGGCTGATGCGGCTGCTCTACGGGCGCGGGCGGCGCGACTGACAGTTTTCGGCCGCGCCCTCCGTTTCCTGGGCATGGAGGAGACCGAACGGATGGCGGAGGCGGCGCGGATGGGGATCGTGGTACTGGAGGCGCCGCGCGCCGTGGACGTCCGTCGGGCCCTGGAGCACGGCGCGACCGGCGTGGTCGCCAGGGGGGAGCTGGCGACCACGCTCGAGCCGGCGGTCGCCGCCGTCCGCGCCGGGCTCACCGTGGTGCCGCGCAGGCATGCGATGCAGGTGGTGCGCCCGGCGCTCTCGCACCGCGAGCGGCAGGTGCTGACGCTGATGGCGGAGGGCCGCACCAATAGCGAGATCGCCCGCGTGCTCGTGCTCGCGGAGAGCACCGTGAAGTGCCACGTCTCCACGGCCTACAGCAAGCTCGGCGTGGCCTCGCGGCGCGAGGCCGCGGCGCTCGCCACCGAGCTGGGGCTCGTGTGAGCGCCGCGGGAGGATGCTCAGGCGGCGATGCGGTCCATCTCGCGCCGCAGCCGGCGGCGCCCGCGGTGCTGCAGGCCGTTGACCGCGTCTTCGCTGCGGCCCATGCGCTCGGCGATCTCGCCCGGGGAGAGGCCGACGAGGAAGCGCAGGACGATCACCTCGCGCTGCTCCTTCGGCAGCGTCCGGAGCGCGACGCACAGCGCGCGGAGGTTCTCGCGGGCGCTGCCGTCGTCGGCCGGCTCGGGGCCGCGGACCTCGTCGACGGGCACCGGGCGGCGCGTGCGCATGTGGTCGATCGCCGCGTTGTGCGCCACGCGCATGATCCACGACGAGAACGGCACGGTGCGCGGCTCGTAGCGGCAGAGTGAGCCCAGCAGCTTGGCGAACACCTGCTGGGTGACGTCCTCGGCGTCGTGCTCGTCGCGCAGGATGGAGCAGACGTAGCCGTACACGTTGTCGGCGTAGCGCAGGTACAGAAAGCGCAGCGCGTCGGCGTCGCCGGCCTTCGCGCGCTCCACCGCGCGGAGCACGAGGCGCTCCGTCGCGGCCGACTGGTCGAGCTGGCGCCGGCGTCGGAAACGGCCCCGGCCGGCCGACAGCTCGAGCACGTCGGCCTCCTTGCGGATCGCCCGGTCGGGGCGCGTGTGGTTCTGCATCCGGCGTCCTTCGGTCGTAAGCGCTCCGCCGGCATCCGTGCGACGGACTCCTGATCGGGCCGGGACGGTAGGCGGGGGTCGTCAACCGCCGGTTGACTGACCGATCAACTCGACGTTAAGCGGCCCGGGGTGGACGCATGTACGGGTGGGAATCCGGTGCGTCAGCTGTGAGTCTGTCGTTCGCGGGAAAGGATCCCCGCGCAGCCCGGCAAGGATGCTGTGGTGAACGGACCCCAGACGGCACACATCGACGCGCGCTCGACCGCGCCCTCGCGCACGCCCGCGCCCGCGTGGGACGGCGTGTTCCGCGCGCTGCCGCTGCCCGCCCTGGTGCTCGGGTCCGACGGCCGCCTCGCGG
>DATMVH010000465.1:0-5958 GCA_035563395.1 Solirubrobacteraceae bacterium | reverse complement strand
CCGACACGCCGACGCGCCGCGTGAGCCGCGCGGCGACCCACGCCGCGAGCTGGCCGCCGGCGGAGTGCCCGATGGCCACGACGCGGTCGAGGTCGAGCTCGACGCGCGGGATGTCCGCGAGGTGGTCGACCGCCGCGGCGGCGTCCTCGAGCGTGCGCGGCCACCCGCCGCCCGACAGTCGCCCCAGCCTGCGGTACTCGACGTTCCACGCCGCCCAGCCGCGGCCGGCGAGGTCCTCGCAGATCGCGCGCGTCAGGCGCCGGCCGTACTGCGCGCGCCAGAAGCCGCCGTGGAAGACGACGGCGACGGGACGAGGCCCGCCGCCGCCCGGCACGAACAGCTCGCCGACCTGCGACCGCGCGCGGCCGTACGCGTGGTGCTCACGCAGCGACACCGAGCGATCGCGCCGCCTCGGCGAGCCGCGTCACGCCCTCGTCGATCTCCTCGGGCGTGACGCCCGAGTACGCCAGGCGGAGGGTGTTCTGCCCGCCCTCGAGCAGGAAGTCGGTTCCCTTGACGAAGAGGACGCCGCGGTCGCGGGCCGCCGTCTCGAGCTCCGCGACGTCCACGCCGTCCGGCAGCTCGACCCACATGAAGTAGCCGCCCTGCGGCGGGGAGAAGCGCGCCTCCGGGAGCTCGCGCTCCAGCGCGGCGACGAGCGTGTCGCGCCGCTCCCGCAGCGCGGCCTTGACCGTGGCGATGGCGCCGTCCATGCGCCCGGAGCGCGCGAAGGCGTTCACGATCGACTGCGCGACCATGTTCGGCGAGATGTAGGTGTTCGTCGCGATCGTCTGGATCTGCTTGATGATCGCCTGCGGGCCGACGAGGTAGCCGACGCGGATGCCCGGGCACACGGTCTTGGAGAACGACGAGGCGTAGACCACCTTGCCGGCGTCGTCCTGCGAGAGCATCGTCGGGAGCGACTCGCCCTCGAAGCGGATGGCGATGTACGGGTCGTCCTCGAACAGCGTGAAGTCGTGCGCGGCGGCGAGGCGCAGCAGCGTCGCGCGCTTGTCCGCCGAGAGCGTGTAGCCGGCGGGGTTCTGGAAGTTGGGGATGATGTGGGCGAGCGCCGGGCGCACGCCGGCGCCGAGAAGCTCCTCGAGCGCGCCCGTGTCGATCCCGTCGATCTCCAGCGCCACCATGCGGATGTCCGCGCCGCGGTTGCGCAGGTTGAGCAGCGTGCGGTCGTAGGTGGGCGACTCGACCACCACCGCGTCGCCCGCCGCGACCATGAGCTGGAACAGGAACGCGTCGGCCTGCATGGAGCCGTTGGTGACGAGCACCTGCTCCACCGCGACGCCGTGCTGCTCGGCGATCCACTCCCGCAGGGGGACGTAGCCGACCGACGTGCCGTACGCGACCGTCCCGCCCGGGTCGTCGGCGAAGGCCTGCAGCGCGGCCTCGCGGAGCCCTTCCACGTCGACGATGTCGAGCGACGGCGCGCCCCGGGCAAAGGAGATCGTGGTCGGCATGGGGGTGAGGGTAACGTCGCCGAAGGCACCGCCTCCCGGCGCCTGACCCGTGCCGCGCACGATGAAGGCGATGCCTGGCAGGCGAAACCCGATCCTCGACTGCCTGCCCAGCGGCGTCAGGCCCGCAACGCGCCCGCGATCTCCGCGGCTATCTCCGCGACCTCCGTCGGCGTCTGCCCCACCCGAACCCCGCGCGCCTCGAGCGCCTCCTGCTTGGCCTTCGCCGTGCCGCTGGAGCCGGAGACGATCGCGCCGGCGTGGCCCATCGTCTTGCCCGGCGGCGCGGTGACCCCGGCGATGTAGGCGACGACCGGCTTGGAGACGTGCTCGGCGATGAACTCCGCCGCCTCCTCCTCCGCGGAGCCGCCGATCTCGCCCGCCATCACGATGAGCTCCGTCTCGTCGTCGGCCTCGAACAGCGCGAGGACGTCGACGAAGCTCGTGCCGGGCACGGGGTCGCCGCCGATGCCGACGATGGTCGAGTTGCCGAATCCGCGCTGGGCGAGCTCGTTGCCGATCTGGTAGGTCAGCGTGCCCGAGCGCGAGACCACCCCGACGTTGCCCTCCTTGAAGAAGGCGGCGGGGATGATGCCGACGTTCGCCTTCCCGGGCGAGAGAATGCCCGGGCAGTTCGGGCCGACCAGGCGCACGCCGGGGTTGCGCGCGAGGTGGTTGTAGACGCGCAGCTCGTCGTGGGCCGGGATGCCCTCCGTGATGGCCACGATCAGCGCGATGCCGGCGTCCTCGGCTTCGAGGATCGAGTCCGCGGCGAAGCGCGGCGGGACGAAGATCATCGCCGTGTTCGCGCGTGTCGCGTCCACGGCCTCGCGGAAGGTGTCGAAGACGGGGATGCCGTCGACGTCCTGGCCGCCCTTCCCCGGCGTCACGCCCGCGACGACGCTCGTCCCGTAGGCCTTGTTGTTGCGCGTGTGGAAAGAGCCCTCGCGGCCGGTGATGCCGGAGACGCAGAGCCGCGTCTCCGTGTCGACGAGGATGCTCATGCGAGCTCCACGACCCTGCGCGCGGCGTCGAGCATCGTCGCCTCCGTGTGGACGTTGGGCAGGTTGGCGTCGGCGAGCAGCCGCCGGCCCTCCGCGTCGTTCGTGCCGTCCAGTCGCACGACGAACGGCACGCCGGGCTTGATGCGGTCGAACGCCTCGATGAGCCCGCGCGCCACCTCGTCGCAGCGCGTGATGCCGCCGAAGATGTTGAAGAGCACGGCGGTCACCGCGTCGTTGGAGAGGATGACCTCGACGGCGCTCGTGATCTCGTCCGCCTTCGCGCCGCCCCCGGCGTCGAGGAAGTTCGCCGGCCGCCCGCCGGCGAGCGCGACCACGTCGAGCGTGCTCATCACGAGTCCCGCGCCGTTGCCGAGCACGCCGACGTTGCCGTCGAGCTTCACGTAGGTCAGGCCGCGCTCGCGCGCCATGCGCTCCTGCGGGTCCTCGCCGGACACGTCGCGCAGCTCCGCGTTCCCGGGATGGCGGAAGAGGGCCGAGTCGTCGAGCGTGACCTTCGCGTCCAGCGCCACCACGCGCCGGTCGGCGGTGACGATCATGGGGTTGACCTCGACGAGCGTGGCCTCCTCGCCGACGAAGGCGTCGTAGAGCTTGGCCAGCAGCGCGCCGATCGGGCGGATCACGTCCGCGTCGACGCCGGCCTCGAAGGCGAGCCGGCGCGCGTGGAAGTCCTGGAAGCCGAGCAGCGGGTCGACGTGCAGCCGGGCGATCGCCTCCGGGTCGCGCGCGGCGACCTCCTCGATGTCCATCCCGCCCTGCGTCGAGAGCATCACGAGCGGGCGCTTCGCGGCCCGGTCGAACACGATCGAGGCGTAGTACTCGGCCGCGATGTCCGACGCCCGCTCCACCCACACCTCGTGCACGGTGAAGCCGCGGATGTCCATGCCGAGGATCACGCGTGCGTGCGCCTCGGCCTCCTTGCGGTCGTGGGCGAGCTTGATCCCGCCGGCCTTGCCGCGGCCGCCGATCAGCACCTGCGCCTTGATCACGCAGGGGTAGCCGAGCTCGTCGGCGGCGGCGACCGCCTCCTCGACGGTGGTGGCCGGCGCGCCGTCGGGCACGGGCACGCCGCGGCGGGCGAAGAGCTGCTTGCCCTGGTACTCGAGCAGGTCCATGGTGGGCCCCGACTCTAGCCGGGCGCGGGCGCTCGAGCGCCGGTGGGCCGGGGCGCGTGGACCCTGCCACAATCATCGCCGCACATGCCGCTGCCCAAAGAAGTCACCTTCGTCACCTTCGACGTCTACGGCACCCTGATCGACTGGGAGACGGGCGTCTACGACGCGTTCGCCAAGGAAGCCGCCAAGGACGGCTACACGCTCTCGCGCGAGGAGCTCATCCCGCTGTTCCACCAGATCCAGCAGGAGATCAAGGGCGGCTCCTACGAGCTCTACGCCGAGGTCCTGCGCCGCACGGCCGTGCAGATCGCGCGCCAGCTCGGCTGGCCGCTGGAGCCGTCGCGGTCGGGGTTCCTCCCCGAGTCGGTCAAGCGCTGGCCGCCGTTCAAGGAGACCAACACCCAGCTCGACCGCTTCGGCAAGAAGTTCGAGGTCGGGCTGGTCTCCAACATCGACGACAAGCTGCTCGGGGAGACGCGGCGGCACTTCAAGACGGACTTCGACCTCGTGGTCACCGCCCAGCAGGTCCGCTCCTACAAGCCGGACCCGGCGCACTTCAAGGAGGCCGAGCGGCGCATCGGCGGCAAGAAGGGCTGGGTGCACGTCGCGTCGAGCTACTACTACGACGTGGAGCCCTGCATCAAGCAGAAGGTCCCCGTCGTCTGGGTGAACCGCAACAAGGAAACGCTGGAGCCGAACCAGAAGAAGCCGACCGCGGAGGTCAAGACCCTCCTCGAGGCGGCGAAGCTGCTCGGCGCGGCGTAGCGGCCGGTGAAGGCCGTCGGGCTCCACCCCGACGTGGTGGTCGTCACGTCGCGCGTCTACCAGACGACCTGCACGCTGGTGCGCTCGGGCGGCGAGGCGTTCGCCGTCGACTCGCCGGTGCTGCCCGACGAGCTCGAGCTGCTGCCGGCGGTCGCGCGGCAGGCCGGCTTCCGGGTCGTCGGCTGCCTGGTGACGCACGGGGACTGGGACCACCTGCTCGGGCGCTACGCGTTCCCCGACGCGCCGCTCGGGGTCGCCGAGGCGACCGCGGCGCGGCTGCGCAACGAGCCCGGCGCGGCGCAGCGCGAGCTGCGGGAGTTCGACGACGAGCACTACGTGGAGCGCCCCGGCCCGCTGTCGCTCGGCCGGCCGGAGGCGACGCAGGCCCTGCCCGTGCCCGGGCACTGCGGGATCGGCGAGCAGGAGCTCGAGCTCCACGCCGCCGACGGCCACACGGAGGACGGCATGGCCGTGTGGATCCCGTGGGCGCGCGTGCTCGTCTGCGGCGACTACCTCTCGCCCGTCGAGATCCCGTGGATCTCGGAGCACGGCTCGGCGCGCGGCTACCTCGCGACGCTCCGCCGGCTCGCCCCGCTCGTGGAGCAGGCCGACCACGTGGTGCCGGGACACGGCGCCGTGCTGGACGGGTCGCGCGCCGCGGGGATCCTGCGCGAGGACGTCGCCTACCTCGAGGCGCTGCTCGACAGCGGCGCGGCCGCGCCGCTGCCGCTCGCCCGCCGGGGCGCCGCGCAGCGCCGCATCCACGCCGGAAACGCCGCCCGCGTCGCCTGACCGCCGCGCCACTCGCCCGCCGTGCCCGCATCCGCCGCCCAGCCGTTCCGCCGCGACCGCGTCACGTGGCTCGCCTACGCGATGCTCGGCTGGTTCGCGTACCTGCAGGCGAGCATCGGCCTGGTCGTCCCGCACCTGCGCGACGAGCTGGACCTGGGCTACACCGCGGCCGGCCTGCACGTGGCGGCGTTCGCCGCCGGCGCGACCGTCTCCGGGACGATCGCCGGGCGGGTGGAGGCGCGCATCGGCCGCCGCGCCCTGTTCTGGACGGGCGCGACGGGGATGGCCGCGGGCGCGGTGGCGCTCGTGGCCGCACGGCACGTCGCCGTCTCGCTCGGCGCCATGGCGTTCATGGGCGCGCTCGGCGCCCTGCTGCTGGTGAGCATCAACGCCGTGCTGTCGGATCGCCACGGCGAGCGGCGGTCCTTCGCGCTCACGGAGGCGAACGTCGTCGCCGCGCTCGGCTACGTCGCGCTCACCGGCGCGTTCTCGCTCGCCGCCGCGCTCGCCGTCGGCTGGCGCGCGGCGATCCTCGGCATCCTGCTCGTGCTTCCGGCGGCCTGGGCGTTCGGCCGCCGGGCGCCGCTCGACGGCCGCCCGCCGGCCGCGGGGAGCGAGTCCGGCGCGGGCGCGCGGCTGCCGCGCGGGTTCTGGGTCATGGCCGCCTTCGTGTTCTGCGGCGCGGCCGTCGAGTGGTGCCTCACGGCCTGGGGCGCCTCGCTCGTGCGCGACACCACGGGCGTGTCGCTGGACGCGGCGGTGGGACTCATGACCGCGTACTTCGGCGGCGTC
>DATMVH010000464.1:0-4536 GCA_035563395.1 Solirubrobacteraceae bacterium | reverse complement strand
GAGCCCGTCGCACACGACCACCGTGTCCTCCACGAACGCGGAGTCGGGGTGCTCGTCGGCCGGCTCGACGTCGCGGATCGCCCAGCCGGCGCCGGCCAGCGCGTCCACGTAGCCGGCGTGCTGGCGGGCGGCCGCCGCGGCGTCGACCGGCGCGCGGTCGATGAAGGTCACCAGGCCGTCGGCGAGGCGGCTGCTCGGGCGGCGGACGAGGGCGACGCGCCCGGCGCTCACAGCCCGAGCTCGCGCACGCCGAGCTCGTCCGCGCCGAGATGGTGCGCGAGCTCGTGGCGGACCGTGCGCGTGACCTGCGCGCGCAGCTCGTCGGGGTCGTCGCCGAAGTCGCGCACGAGCGTGTCGCGGAAGATGACGATGCGGTCGTGGTGGTCGTCGCGGGCCACCGTGTCCCCCTGGTAGAGCCCGTAGGCGTGCTGGCGCCGGCCGCCGTCGGAGATCACGACGGCGACGTGGTCGAGCGCGCGGAGCAGCAGGTCGGGCAGGTCGTCGAGCGCCTCCCGGACCAGCTCGTCGAAGTCGTCCGGATCGTGCGGGTCGAGCCGCAGGAAGTCGGCCTCGTCGGGCTCCTCCGCGAGGTTCTCGCGCGCGAGGCGCTCCGAGCGCCGGACGAGCCGCTCGAACTCCTCCTCGTCGGCGGGCTCGCGGTAGTCGGCGAGGCGCGTCGAGATGGCGGTCACGACGAGGCCGAGCACGGCGATCGCCGCAGCCGCGATGGTGAGCGTCTGGGCCGCGCGGACGAGGAAGTTCCCCGACATCCCGCGCGCCGCGGTGGCGATCAGCACCGCGATGCCCACGCACACGACCACCGACATGACGATCCGCCGTCCGGTGGGCCAGTGCGCGAGCATGCCTTCAGGGTACCTCCGCGGGAATCCCGGCCGGAACGCCGGCTCAGCGCATGGTGCGCGCGATCACGAGGCGCTGGATCTCGTTCGTGCCCTCGTAGATCTGCGTGATCTTCGCGTCGCGCAGGTAGCGCTCGACGGGGTACTCCGTCACGTAGCCGTAGCCCCCGAGCACCTGCACGGCCTCGACGGTCACGGCCATCGCGGTGTCCGAGGCGAACAGCTTCGCCATCGCGGAGTACTTGCCCATGTCCGGCTCGCCGCGATCGTTCTTCGCGCACGCCTTGTAGAGCAGCTCGCGCGCGGCGGCCGTTCGCGTCTCCATGTCGGCGAGCTTGAACTGGATGCCCTGGAAGTCCGCGATCGGGCGGCCGAACTGGCGCCGCTCGCGGGCGTAGGCCGCCGCGTGGTCCGTCGCGCCCTGCGCGATGCCGACCGCCTGCGCGGCCACGCCGAGCCGGGAGCGGTCGATCGTCGCGAGCGCCACGTGCATGCCCTTGTCGAGCTCGCCGATCAGGTTGTCCGCGGGGATGCGGACGGCGTCGAAGACCGGCTGGCCGGTCGGGGAGCCCTTGATCCCGAGCTTGTGCTCGAGCTTGCCGACGGAGAACCCGGGCCGGTCGGCCTCCACGACGAAGGCGGAGATGCCGCGGGAGTGGCCGGCCTGCGGGTCCGTCTTGGCGAAGACGACGTAGAAGTCGGCCACGCCGAGGTTCGTGATCCAGTTCTTCGTCCCCGTGAGGACCCACTCGTCGCCGTCGCGGACGGCGCGGGTGGTCATCCCGCCCGGATCGGAGCCCGCCTCGGGCTCCGACAGCGCGAAGGCCGGCGACCACTCGCCCGACGCGCAGCGCGGCAGGAACCGCTGCTTCTGCTCGTCCGTGCCGAAGAGCCTGATCGGCAGCGTCCCTAGCTCCTGGATCATGAGGATGAGCGCGCTCGACGCGCACGCGCGCGCGATCTCCTCGACCGCCAGGTTGAGCATCAGCGTGCCGGTGCCCGTGCCGCCGTGCTCGGGCTCGAACGGCAGGCCCAGCACGTCGTGCTCGGCGAGCAGCCGCCGGACGTCCCACGGGTACTCCGCCGTCGCGTCGATCTCCGCGGCGCGCGGCGCGATCCGCTCCGCGACGAGCCGGCGGATGGCGTCGCGGAACTCGCGCTGCTCGTCGGAGAGGTCGTACTGCGGCGCGGCGATTCCGGTCGACATCCGTGCGAGGGTAGCCCTCCGCGGGTTTGTGCCCGCCGGGGGGCGGGGAGTCCAGGGCCATGGGCATCGGCACGAGCATCTTCCTCATCGCCCTCGGCGCCATCCTCTACTTCGCGGTCAACGCCGACGTCTCGGGGCTGGAGATCTCGACCGTCGGCCTCATCCTGATGATCTGCGGCGTCCTCGGCCTGGTCGTCACGCTGTTCCTGCTCCGCGGCCCCGACCGCACGGCTCGCGGCGACCGCGCGGTCGCGCGCGACCGCGAGCCCTACTGAGCGCGCCCTCTCAGGCGACCTGCTTGGGGGGCAGCGGCGGCGCGTCCTCGCGTGCGGGCGGCCCCGGCGGGGCGCCCGGCACGTTCGGCACCTCGCGCCATTCGGCGATCTTGCGCCCGCGCATGACGAAGGCGACGCGCAGCCGGTGGCCCGTGACGCTGCACGTGTGGGCGACCCGGCGAGTGAGCCGGAACGTCCCCACGAGGTAGCGGCCGCTCGGCGTCACGTCGAGCAGCCGCACGCCGCACTGGAACGTGACGTGGAAGGCGCGCACGTCCGCGGCGCTCTCGAGCCGCCGCGCCGCGCCCTGGGCGACGATCGCCGGGAGGCTGAAGAAGGCGGCCGCGCGCTCGTCGTTGTTGCGCCGCAACGCGAGCGCCCACGCGCGCAGGACCGGCCGGCTGCGCTCCGCGTCGGCCTTCGTCGCCCGGACGCGTGACGCCCGCACCGCCTCCTGCTGCGCGCGCCGGATCTCCGGCAGCGGCTCGGCGCCCTGCCGCTCGGGCGGCGTCGCGAGCCGCATGCGGGCCTGGTCACCGCCCCCGCAGCTCGCCGCGCCGCCCACCAGGGCGGCGACGGCGATCACGAGGCCGCGACGCATACCGTCAGGTGTACCCCAGATCGGACCCCGCCGCCACCCGAAGATCGGAGGGAGTGGCGGGGGGCCGATCGGGGTGCTCGTGCGCCTTCCGGTCCGAGGGCGTCTAGAGACCCGGTGGATGGCGGACGGTGTAGCCGCTGGGATCGCGCATCTCCTCGTCCCAGCGCGTGTTGTCTTCGGCGCGGCCGCTCGTGTCGAAGCGCAGCCCCGCGATGACCATGTAGGAGTGCCCGGGGTTGGCGTAATTGGTCACCCACTGGCCCTCGCCGGGCTCGCCCCAGCTCATGAACCCGGTGGAGTCGAGCGCGACGTCGAGGAGCCCCGCGCCGTGCAAGGCGTAGGACATCGACCCGGAGCAGTCGTACCCCGAGTCGATCCAGCGGCCGTGGCCGCCCCCGTACTTGTACGGCTTGTCGTGGATCTCGTTGGCCGCCGCGATCAGCGCCTTGACCACCTCGGGCGCGGAAGGGGGCGCGATCGCCGTGCCGTCCGGCGCCATGGTGGCGTGTTCGACGGGCGCGGTCGCCGTCGTCGCCGCCGCCGCCGCCGCCGCAGGATCGACCACCTCGGCGGGCGTGCCGCCGGCGGCGGGCGCGACGTCCGGCCGGCGCTCGCCGGCCTCGACCGCGCGGCGGAGCTCCGCGGCGTCCTCCAGGCTCATGCGCCCGTCGACGGGCCGGCCGGTCAGCGTCTCCCAGCGCCGGACCCGGCGCGCGGTGACCGGGCCGTAGTGGCCGTCGACGTGGGTCCGCAGCCCCCAGCGCGTGAGGAAGTCCTGCAGCACGCGGACGTCCCGGCCCACGGAGCCCTCCTGCAACGCGCGCACGCCGAACGTCCGCTTCGCGGCCGTGGCCTCGGTGGCGGGCAGCAGACACGCGGCGAGGAGCCACAGGGCCACCACGAGCGTGCGTCGACGTGACAACTAGTCCTCCTGGTCTTCTCCCAGGCCTACGGGGTTAGCTGTCGGGCTCGCGCAGAGAGACGTGTTGCGCTACGCCGCAACCGTGCGGCGATTCGCCCCCGGGCCGGTTCCCCGGCCCTTTGGTTCCCCCGTTCCCCGGCGGCATGACCGCACGGGAATTCGGCGCCCTACAAAATGCAGCGCGCCACTTTACACGCTTCGTCAATGTCTCGCGGTCCCCTTCCCGACGTCACCCGCCTTGCAAGAGCCACCGCGGCGCTCGAGCCGCCGTTCGCCGTGGTGGACCTGCGGGCGTTCGACGCCAACGCGGCCGACCTCGTGGGCCTCGCGGCCGGCAAGCCGGTGCGGCTGGCGACGAAGTCCGTCCGCTGCCGCGCGCTGAGCGAGCGCGCGCTCGCACGGGGGTTCCGCGGCCTGCTCGCCTTCACGCTGCCGGAGGCGCTGTGGCTCGACGGGCTCGGGCTGGAGGACGTGGTCGTCGGCTACCCGACGGCGGACGGCGCGGCGCTCGCGGCCGCCGCCGGGCGTCCGCTGACGCTCATGGCCGACTGCGAGGCCCACCTCGACGCGGCGCCGTCCGGCGGGCGCGTCTGCCTCGACGTGGACGCGGGCTGGCGCCCGCTCGGCGGTCGCATCCGGATCGGCGCCCGCCGCTCCCCCGTCCGCACGCC
>DATMVH010000463.1:0-3525 GCA_035563395.1 Solirubrobacteraceae bacterium | reverse complement strand
CGGCGCAGGCGCGGACGACGCCCGCGACCTCCGCCGCGGTGCCGGGCCGCACGACGGCACGCGCCGGGCCGGAGTAGCGCCGCGTCCAGTCGGTCTCGTAGCCGGCCCGCGCCTCGGCGTCCGCGAGCACGTGCGCCTTTCCCACGACGTCGGCCAGCGCCCGGAGGAGCGCGTCGGCGGTCACACCGGCAAGCTATCCGAGGGATCCCACCGGCAGCGGGAGGCAGCAATGGGCAGCGATCGCGAGACCGTCTTCACGCTCGAGGCGACCCCGGTCAAGTTCGGGCCGGGCGCCGCGGCGGACGCCGGCTGGGAGCTCGCCCGCCTCGGCGTCACGCGCGCGCTGCTCGTCACGGACCCCGGCGTCGCGGCCGCCGGCCATCCCGAACGGGTGAAGGCGGCGATCGAGGCGGAGGGGATCGAGGTCGTCGTCTACGACCGCGCGCGCGTGGAGCCGACGCTCGAGTCGCTGCAGGACGCCGCGACGGTCGCCCGCGAGTCCGGCGCCGACGGCTTCGTCTCCGTCGGCGGCGGCTCGAGCATCGACACGGCCAAGGTCGCGAACCTGATCGTGTCGCATCCCGCGCCGGTGATGGACTACGTCAACCCGCCCGTCGGCGAGGGACGCAAGCCGCCCGCGCCGCTGCGGCCGCACCTCGCGATCCCCACGACGTCGGGCACCGGCTCGGAGGCGACGACCGTCGCGGTCCTCGACATCCCGGAGCTGCGCGTCAAGACCGGCATCTCGCACCGCTACCTGCGCCCGGCGCAGGCCATCGTGGACCCGGAGCTGACGCGCACGCTCGGGCCGGAAGTGACGGCCTCCTCCGGTCTCGACGTCGTGTGCCACGCCGCCGAGTCCTATCTCGCCAAGCCGTACGACCGCCGGCCGCGACCGGAGTCGCCCGACGACCGGCCGCCGTACCAGGGCTCCAACCCGGTGGCGGACGTGTGGTCGGCGAAGGCGCTCGAGTACGGCGGGCGCTACCTGCGCCGCGCGGTCGCGGACCCGGACGACGTCGAGGCCCGCGGCGCGATGATGCTCGCCGCGACGATGGCCGGCGTCGGGTTCGGCTCCGCCGGCGTCCACATCCCGCACGCGTGCGCGTACCCCATCGCGGGCCTGAAGCACGAGTACCGGCCGCCCGGCTATCCCGGCGACCACCGCTTCGTGCCGCACGGGCACTCCGTCATCGTCACCGCCCCGGCCGCGTTCCGCTTCACCTACGACGCGGACCCGGAGCGCCATCACCGCGTCGCCGAGCTGCTCGCCGGCGAGCCGATCGTCGCGCCCGGGCGGGACAGCCTCCCGCGGGCGCTCATCGCGCTCATGCGCGACATCGGGGCGCCGAGCGGCATCGCCGAGCTCGGCTACGGCGAGGACGACGTTCAAGCGCTCGTCGCGGGCGCCACGAAGCAGCAGCGGCTGCTGGCCGTCGCGCCGAAGGAGGTCGGCGAGGACGACCTCGGGCGGATCGTCGGGGCGTCGCTGCGCAACTGGTGAGGAGGACCGGCGGGCGGGCCGCCCCGCCCGGATCCCACCGGCGCCCGGCACCGCCCCGGGAGGAGAGGAGACAGGACGCTGCCGCCGACGAATGCCCGGGTCGGGGACGCGGAGCAGTCGGTGACGCCGATGGGATCCCGGCGGGACGCGCGCCGGCCGGCTACTTCAGGAGGTCGCGGGCGCTCGCGCCCCACGCGGCCGAGAGCTCGCGCGTGAAGTTCGCCTGCGCGCGGGCGATCGCGGCCAGCCAGTCGACCTGGCTCGAGTCGGCCAGCGTGTCCTGATACTCGGCGAAGCTCTTGAGATTGGCCTCGTAGGCCTCGAGGAACGACGCGCCGGCCTGCCGGCCGAACTCGAGGATCTGCTCGTTCAGCGCGCGGATGCGCTCCACCGCGGCCTCGGCCTCGCCGCTCACTGTCGTCTTGTCCGCCATCGTTCCCCTTGTCGCCTCGGTTGCCTCGACCGCTTGCAGGTTAGCCGACCGCGGGCTAAGGAGCGAGCGCGAGTCAGCTCGATGCCCGCAAGCGCCCCGGGGGGTCAGCGCGCGAGGCCCGCCTCGTGCCGCGCCTGCGCCACGATCGCGGGCACGCCCTCGGCCATCCCGGCGAACCACGGGTCGTGCTCGGTGCCGGCGAGGAAGCGCTTGAAGCTCTGCTCCAGGAAGATCGCTGACTTCCACAGCGCCAGCACGCGGTACCAGCCCAGGTTCGCGATGGAGCGGCCCGTGAGCTCCGCGTAGAGCGCCGCCAGGCGCCGGCTGTCGGGGAACCCGTCCTCGCGCGTGACGCGCTGCAGCTGCGTGATCACGTTGTCGGCGTCGTCGCCGCCCGCCCAGCTGACGCACAGGTAGCCGAGGTCGGCGAGCGGATCGCCGAGCGTCGCCATCTCCCAGTCCAGCACGCCGAGCAGCCGCACCGGGGCCGTTTCGGCGTACATCAGGTTGCCGATCCGGTAGTCGCCGTGGACGATCGTCGCCGGGCCGCTCTCCGGCAGCGTGTCGCGCAACCACGCGGTCAGCTCGTCGAGCTCCGGCAGGTCGCGCGTGCGGCCGATCTCCCACAGCCCGGCGAAGCGCCGGAGCTGGCGCTCGAGGTAGCCCTGCGGGCGGCCCAGGCCCTCGAGCCCGTGCGCCGCGTAGTCGACGGCGTGCAGCGCCGCCAGCGCCCGCACCATGTCCTCCGCCACCGCGGCGCGGCAGACGGGCGAGGCCAGTCCGGGCGGCGTGGCCTTCGTCATCGTGACCCCGTCGAGGTACTCCATGACGTAGAACGGCACGCCGAGCAGGGACTCGTCCTCGCACACCGCCAGCACCCGCGGCACGGGGACCCCGGAGCCCTCGAGCCCCCGCAACACGCGCGCCTCCCGCAGCATGTCGTGCGCCGACGGCGGCAGCGGCGGGCGCGGCGGGCGGCGCAGGACGACGTGCGCGCCCTCGCGCTTCAGGCAGTACGTGACGTTGGAGTGGCCCTCGTCCGCGCGCCGGACCTCCGTCGGGCCGCGTCCGAGCCCGTGGGCGTCGAGGAAGCCGTCCACGGGCTCGCGGACGAGCAGCGGCGGCAGCGCGAGCTCCGCGGCCTCCTCGGCGGTGTCGACGATCTCGACGACGTCCGTTCCCTCCGGCGGAGCGTGCATCTAGCTCACCGCCGCGATCGGCTCGTGCTGCGTCAGGCCCTGCGCGGCATGGTCGAGGACGTCGAGCGGGCTCGACTCCATCCGGCAGACGCTGGCGTCCATGGCTCGTCCTTCGCTGTCTGTTGGTGACCGTGCGGGAACGCCGACATGCGCCGCGCCGGCCCCTCCCGGCGGGCGAATCTACCAACGGCCTCCGACGACCACGCCGGTTGGCCGCGCCGGCGGTGGTAGGTTCGCCCGCTGTGGACGGCGACGGCCTCTTCGCGGGCGTCTTCGCGCGGGGGGCGGCGAGCGCCGAGACCGGCGACCGGGCGTGGCTGCAGGCGATGCTCGACTTCGAGGCGGCCCTCGCCCGCGCGGGCGCGCGCGCGGGCGTCGTCCCGGAAGCG
>DATMVH010000462.1:0-3968 GCA_035563395.1 Solirubrobacteraceae bacterium | reverse complement strand
CGGCGACGGCGCGGCGCTCCCCCTCGACGGCACGGTGCCGCTGCTCGGCGCGGCGCTCCGGGCGGCCACGCCGCCGGCCGCGCCGGACGCCGCCCATCCCGTCGTCGTGCTCCTCACCGACGGCCCGCCGAACAGCGCCTACTGGGAGCACGCGTGGCTGGCGCGCGCGCTCGGCATCCCGCTCGTCGAGCGCGCGGACGTCTGCCGCCGCGGCGACCGGCTGCTCCTGCGGGCGACGATGCGGCCGATCGACGTGGTCTACCGCCGCACGGACGCCGACCGCGCCGACTCGGACCTCGGGCGCCTGCTGCTCCCGTCCGTCGCCGCCGGCACGCTCGGCCTCGTCAACGTGCTCGGCACCGGCGTCGCGGACGACAAGCTCGTCCACGCGTACGTCGAGGACATGATCCGCTTCTATCTCGGCGAAGCGCCGCTGGTGCCGTCCGTGCGGACCTTCGACCTCGCCCGCCCGGAGTGCCTGACCGAGGCGCTCGACCGCTTCGAGGAGCTCGTGATCAAGCCGCGCGCCGGCCACGGCGGGATCGGCGTGGTGATCTGCCCGCACGCGCGGACGGAGGACGTCGAGGCGGCGCGCCGCGCGGTGATCGCCGACCCGAGCATGTGGGTCGCGCAGCCGCTCGTCTCCCTTTCCACGCATCCGACGGTGATCGACGGGCGCCTGTGCCCGCGCCACGTCGACCTGCGGCCGTTCGTCGTGCAGACCGCCGACGGCCCGGCCGCTCTGCCGGCGGCGCTCACGCGCGTCGCGTTCGGCTCGGGTGCGCTCGTGGTCAACTCCGCGCAGGACGGCGGGGCCAAGGACACGTGGATCGTCCCGTGACACCGGAGCCCTGACCATCGCGGGCCGCTCCCGGTATCGTCACGGGCGTGGGGGAGGACGTCACCGCGACGGTCTTCAGCCGTGAGGACCGCCAGCGCTATCGCGAGAAGGTCAAGCGGAATCTCGACGTCTTCGCGCGGATGCTGCGCGAGTCGCGCTTCGACGCCGAGCGCCGGTCGATCGGGCTGGAGATCGAGCTGAACCTGACGAGCGCCGACGGCGATCCGGCCTTCGCGAACGCCGAGGTGCTCGAGCGGATCGCCGACGACGCGTTCCAGACGGAGCTCGCGCAGTTCAACGTCGAGATCAACATCCCGCCGCGGCTCCTCGAGGCGACCGTGTTCGACGAGCTGGAGGAGACGGTCCGCGCGAGCCTCAACGCGGCGGAGGAGAAGGCGCGCACCACGGGCGCGCACATGATGATCGTGGGCATCCTGCCGACCCTGCGCCAGGAGCACCTGCACGCGCGCGCGCTCTCGGCCAATCCCCGCTACGCGATCCTCAACGAGCAGATCTTCGCGGCGCGCGGGGAGGACCTCTCGATCTCGATCGCGGGCGTGGAGCGGTTGTCCGTGACCGCCGACTCGATCGCGCCCGAGGCGGCGTGCACGAGCGTCCAGCTCCATCAGCTCGTCCACCCGGACCACTTCGCCGCGCACTGGAACGCCGCCCAGACGATCGCCGGCGTGCAGCTCGCGATCGGCGCCAACTCGCCCTTCTTCTTCTCCAAGGAGCTGTGGCGCGAGACCCGCATCGCGCTGTTCGAGCAGTCCACGGACACGCGGCCGGAGGAGCTCAAGGCGCAGGGCGTCCGGCCGCGCGTGTGGTTCGGCGAGCGCTGGATCACCTCGATCTTCGACCTGTTCGAGGAGAACGTCCGCTACTTCCCCGCCCTCCTGCCGCTGTGCGAGGAGGAGGACCCCGAGGCGGTGCTCGACGCCGGCGACATCCCGCGGCTCCCCGAGCTGCGGCTCCACAACGGGACGATCTACCGCTGGAACCGCCCGGTGTACGAGGTCGTACGCGGCCGCCCGCACGTGCGGGTGGAGAACCGCGTGCTGCCCGCGGGCCCGACGGTCGTCGACATCCTCGCCAACGCCGCGTTCTACTACGGCGTCGTGCGGGCGCTCGTGGAGCACGAGCGCCCGCTGTGGACGCAGATGTCGTTCTCGGCGGCCGAGGACAACCTGCACGCCGGCGCGCGCGACGGCATCGACGCGCGCGTGTACTGGCCCGGCGTGGGCGACGTCCCGGTCACGGAGCTCGTGCTGCGGCGGCTGCTGCCGCTCGCGCACGAGGGCCTCGAGGGCTTCGGCGTGGACCCGCACGCGCGCGACCGGCTGCTCTCCATCATCGAGCGCCGCTGCGTCGAGGAGGTCAACGGCGCGGCGTGGCAGAGCCGGATGTTCCGGCGGCTGTACGAGGGGCAGGGGCTCGAGCGCGACGAGGCGCTGCGGCAGATGACGGTCCGCTACCGCGACCTCATGCATGCGAACGAGCCCGTGCACACCTGGCCGCTCGACTGACGCGGGGCCGCGTGGAGCGCGACGCACGGATGCGGGACGAGGGCGGGGGGCTGGACGGCGCGCGGGCGTTCTGGCTGCGCGCGCCCGGCGAGGGGGAGATCCGGCCCGTCGCGCTGCCCGAGCCGGGCGGCGGCGACGTGGTGGTCCGCACCCTGCGGTCCGCCGTCAGCCGCGGCACGGAGACGCTGGTGTTCCGGGGCGGCGTGCCGCCGGGCCAGTACGCCGCGATGCGCGCGCCGTTCCAGGACGGGGACTTCCCGGCGCCGGTCAAGTACGGCTACCTGAACGTCGGCGCCGTCCAGCACGGGCCGCCGGAGCTGCGCGGCCGGACGGTCTTCTGCCTGTACCCGCACCAGACGGCCTACGTCGTGCCGGCCGGCGCCGTGACCGTCGTGCCCGACGACGTCCCGCCCGCGCGCGCCGTGCTCGCCGGCACGGTCGAGACCGCCGTCAACGCCCTGTGGGACGCGCCTCCGCTGGTCGGCGACCGCGTCGCCGTGGTCGGCGGAGGCATGGTCGGGTGCTGCGTCGCGCGCCTGCTCGCCCGGTGCCCGGGGGTCGAGGTGACGCTCGTCGACGTCGACGCGTCACGGGCGGGGGTCGCGGCCGCGCTCGGCGCCGGCTTCGCGCGCCCGGACGACGCCGCGGGCGGGTGCGACCTGGTGGTGCACACGAGCGCGACGTCGGCCGGGCTCCAGCGCTCGCTCGACCTGCTCGCGCCCGAGGGCACGGTGCTCGACCTCAGCTGGTACGGCGACGCCGAGGTGCGCCTGTCGCTGGGCGGCGCGTTCCACGCGGCGCGCCTCGGGCTGCGCGCCAGCCAGGTCGGGACGGTGTCCCCGGCACGGAGCGCGCGCCGCACGCCGGCCGACCGGCTCGCCCTGGCGCTCGATCTGCTGCGCGACCCGGCGTTCGACGCGCTCCTCACCGGCGAGTCGCGCTTCGAGGAGCTGCCCGGCGTCATGGCCCGCCTCGCCGCGGGGCGCCTTCCCGCGCTCTGCCACACCATCATCTACGACGGGGAGTAGCGCGTGTTCAGCGTGACGGTCCGCGACCACATGATGATCGCCCACAGCCTGCGCGGCGAGGTGTTCGGCCCGGCGCAGCGCCTGCACGGCGCGACCTACGTCGTCGACGTCGCCTTCCGCCGCGAAACGCTGGACGCCGACGGCATCGTGGTCGACATCGGCCGCGCGACGGAGGCGCTGCGTGCCGTGCTGGCCGGCTTGGAGTACCGCAACCTCGACGACGAGGCCGAATTCGAGGGCGTGAACACCACCACGGAGCTGCTCGCCCAGGTGGTCGCGGACCGGCTCGCCGAGCGGGCGAGCAGCGGCGGCCTGGGCGACGGCGCGCGCGAACTCGACGGGCTGGTCGTCACGCTGCGCGAGTCCCACGTCGCGTGGGCGAGCTACGAGCGGCCGCTGTGACGGAGGTCCACGTCGTCGTCCCCGAGGGCATCGACGATCCCGCGCGGCCGAGCGGCGGCAACGTCTACGACCGGCGGGTCTGCGGAGGGCTCGCCGCGCTGGGCTGGGCGGTGCGCGAGCACCCCGTTCCCGGCGACTGGCCGCGGCCCGGCGCGGCGGGGCACGCCGCCC
>DATMVH010000461.1:0-12088 GCA_035563395.1 Solirubrobacteraceae bacterium | reverse complement strand
GCCCCGGCCGGCACAGCGCCGTCCCCGAGCCGCTCAGGCGCGCCCGGCCGCCCGCGCCCACGGGCAGGACCGCCGCAGCGCGCATTCCGGGCAGCGCGGCCGCTGCGCCGTGCACGTGCGCCGGCCGTGGCGGAGCAGGTTCACGTGGAGCTCGAGCTCCTGGCCCGGCGGGCACAGCGAGAGCATGTCGTCGTGCAGCTCCTCGAAGGGCGCGCCCGGCCGGAAGAGGCCCAGCCGCGTCCCGACGCGGGAGACGTGGGTGTCGACGGGGACGTCGTGCATCCCGAAGGCGAACAGCAGCACGCAGGCCGCGGTCTTGCGGCCGACGCCGGGCAGGCCGCACAGCTCGGCGCGCGCCGCGGCGACGTCGAGGCCGGCGAGGTGGTCGAGCGAAGGCGGGTCGTCGAGCGCGCGCAGGATCGCCCGGATGCGCGCCGACTTGACCTTGGAGATGCCGCCCGGGCGGATGGCCGCCTCCACCTCGTCGAGCGGCGCGTCGCGCACCGCGGCCCAATCCGGGAAGCGCGCGCGCAGGCGCAGGAACGCGACGTCGCGGTTGCGGTCGTTGGTCGACTGGGAGAGCACGGTGAGGATCAGCTCGTCCAGGCCGCGGCCGTGCGGCGGGGCGAGCGGGCGCCCGTAGACGAGCCGCAGACGGTCGCGCAGCGCGCGTACCCGACGGCGCGAGGGAGGCGTCCAGTCGCGCCGCGGAACCGTGGCCATGGGGCCACGATACGAGGGCGCCCGGCCGCGCCGTCGACGCGAACTGCAAGATTCCTGCCTCGACTTCCGCTCGAAGCGGCCTTATGTAAGTCTCAGCGCCCTCGCGACGGACTGCGGGTGTACGGAGTCATCGCTCGGATGCTCTGAAACCCGCCGCCGGTCGGCGCACGGCTGGGGACGGACGACCCTTGGGGAGGGGTCCGGTCAGTGCTGCCCGATCCGGCGGCCGACCACTCCTGGGGGGAAGTCCTTGCGATCACTCCTGCCGCTTTCGGCTGCGCTCTTCGTGCTCATGGCGTTCGGCACCGCCACCGCCGTGAGGCCGCCGGAGGCGCGTGGGAAGGCGTCGTCGTTCGAGCGGCGCGTGATCCACATCCTCAACGTCGCGCGCGCCCATCACGGCGTGCCGCGGCTCAAGGCCGACCGGCGGCTCGGCCGCGCCGCGCGGATGCACAGCGCCGACCTCGCGCGGCGCGGCCTGTTGGCGCACGAGTCGAGCGACGGCACGCCGATGGCGCGGCGCGTGCGGCGCTTCGTCGACGCGCGCGTGGTCGGGGAGACGATCGCGGCGATCCGGCAGCGGCGGGGCGCGGCGAGCACCGCCGTCCGGCTCTGGCTCGCGTCGCCCCCGCACCGCGCGATCGTCCTCAGCCGCGCGTTCGCCAGCATCGGCATCGGCCACCGCACCGGGGCGGTCGGCCGGGCGCCCGCGCTCGTGATCACGGCCGACTTCGCGTCGCGCTAGCCCGCGTTCCCCACGGGCGCCCGGGCTAAGTTCAGGGGTCGTGCCGCGTCGCGACCCGACTCATCCGCTGGTCCCCGCGCTCGCGGCCGTCGCGCTCGGCGCCGCGTACCTGGTCGCCGCGCCTGCCACGGCCGACATGGCCGCCCACTCGTACCGGACGTGGCTGTGGCACCAGGTCGGCTTCGCCACGTGGAACGCCCAGTGGTACGGCGGCCACCACATGGCCGGCTACTCCCTGCTCTACCCGCCGCTCGCCGCGGTGGCCGGGACCCGAGTCGTGGGCGTCGTCGCCGCGGTGGCGGCCACCTACCTCTTCGCCCGGCTCGCCTCGCGCCGTGCGGCGAGCCCGGTCGCCGGCGCGCTCGCCGCCTGGCTGTTCCTCGCGGGCGTGATGAGCAACGTGGTGATCGGGCGGATGCCGTTCACGCTGGGGCTCGCGCTCGCCGTCGCGGCGTGGGCGTGCGCGCGCCGGTCGCTGTGGGGTGCGGCGGCGCTGTCGCTGCTGTCGGTGTGGGCGAGCCCGGTCTGCGGCGTGTTCCTCGTCGTCGCGGCGGCCGCGGTCATCGGCGGCGCGCATCTGCGCGAGCCGGTCGCGCCGCGGCGCGCGGACCGGCTCACCGCCGCGGCCCTGGGCGCGCCGGCCGTCGCCGGCGGCCTGTTCATGGCGGCGCTCTTCCCCGAGGGCGGCTCCGACCGCTTCGTGGGCAGCGCCTTCTGGCCGATGCTGCTCGTCTGCCTCGCCGCGCTCGCGCTCGTGGACCCGCGCCGGCGCGTCGCGCTGCGGGCCGGGGGGCTCTACGTGGCCGTCCTCGTGGCGGCCTACGCCCTCCCGAACGCGCTCGGGCAGAACGCGCTCCGGCCCGGCGCGATCCTCGGCCCCGCGCTGCTCGTCCTCCTCGCGCGCCCCCGCGCGCCGCGCCTGTTCCTCGCCGCCGTGCTCGGCGTCCTGCTCTACCTCCAGTGGCTGCCCGCCGTGCGGGCGGTCGAGGAGGCGCGCGGCGACCCGTCGACCGCGCCGGCCTTCCACGCCGAGGTCGTCCGCTTCCTCGACGATCGCGCCCGGCCGGGCGAGCGCGTGGAGGTCCCGCTGACGCGCAACCACTGGGAGGCGAGCTACCTCGCGCGCGCCTACCCGCTCGCGCGCGGGTGGCACCGCCAGCTCGACCGCAAGGTCAACCCGCTGTTCTACGGCAAGGGAGAACTGACGCCGGAGCGCTACGAGGACTGGCTGCGCGAAGGAGCCGTCCGCTGGGTCGCCCTGCCGGAGGTGCCGCTCGACTTCTCGGCCCGCGAGGAGCGCCGGCTGCTGCTGCGCGGCGCGCCGTTCCTGCGCCTCGTGCACCGGTCGCCGCGCTGGCGGATCTGGGAGGTGAAGGACGCGCTCCCGCCCGTCTCCGGCCCCGCGCGGCTCACCGCGGCCGGGGCGGACGGCTTCGACCTCGAGGCCTCGCGGCCGGGCTGGGTGCTCGTGCGCCAGCACGGCACGCCGTACTGGAGGGTGGAGGGCGGCAACGGCTGCGTGATGGAGACGAGCGCGGGCTGGACGCTCGTGGACGTCCGCCGCGCCGGCCCGCTGCAGGTGCGCGCGCGGTTCTCGGCGCGCGGGGCGCTGCGGCGCGAGCCGAGGTGCCGCGGCGACGGTCCCGTGCCGGACCCCCCGGTCGGCGGCAGGTGAGGGTCGGCGGGGACCATGGCGGCCGGGTAGCATCGGCTGTCCCCATGCGGACGCTCTCCTCCCGCATCCTCCCCAAGGGCTGGCCCGACCTCCTCCGCCAGATCGTGCTGTTCTGCGGCGCGTACTGGCTGTACCGCCTCGTGCGGGGGCTGACGGACGGGCGCGCGGCCGACGCGTTCGCGCATGCGCGCGACCTGATCGGGATCGAGCGCGGGCTCGGCCTGTTCATCGAGCCGGCGGTGCACGCGTGGGCCGAGGGACAGACGTGGGTGATCGACTTCGCGAGCTGGATGTACGTCAACTCGCACTTCACGATCACCACCGTGACGCTCGCCTTCATCTACCTGCGCCGCAACGCGAGCTTCTACTTCATCCGCAACATGTTCATGGTGGCCATGGCCATCGCGCTGGTCGGGTACGCGGCGTTCCCGACCGCACCGCCGCGGTTCATGCCCGAGTGGGGGTTCACCGACTCCGTCGCGGAGTTCACGGGCGTCGCGGCGAGCTCCGCGCCCGCGGACGCGCTGTTCAACCCCTTCGCCGCCGTCCCGTCGATGCACGTCGCCTTCGCGCTCATGCTCGCGGTGCCGATGGCGCGGATCGCGCGCCGGCCGGCGGTCAAGGCGCTGTGGGCCGTGTATCCCGCTCTCGTGACGTTCGTGGTCATCGCCACCGCGAACCACTGGTGGCTGGACGCCCTCGCCGGGGCGCTCACGGCGGCCGTGTCGGCCGCGGCGGCGCTCGCGTTCGCGCGCTTGCGGCCCGCGGCGTGGGCGTGGACGCCGGCCGCACCGGCGCCCGCGGCGCAATAGCGGGTCGCGCGGCGCACTAGAGTGCCGTCGACCAGATGAGCTCCCCCCGGACGGAACGCATGCGCCCGACCGCGCGCGACTACCAGGCGCTGGCGCGCAACCGCCTGATCGAGTCGCGGCTCACCCCCAACGCGATCTCGCTGACGGGCCTCGTGCTGTGCGTCGCCGCGGCGGTCCTCATCTTCGAGGACCAGTGGTTCCTCGGCGGCGTGGCCTTCGTCGTCGGCTCCGTCTGCGACACGCTCGACGGCCGCTACTCCCGGATGTCGGGCAAGGGCACGAGCTTCGGCGCCTTCCTGGACTCCACGCTCGACCGCATGGAAGAGGGCATCGTGCTGACGGCCGTCGCGTACCAGTTCTCGCAGGACGGCAACGATGCCGCGGTCGCCGCCGTGGTCGTCGCCGTCCTCGCCTCCCTCATGGTCTCCTACACCCGCGCACGCGCCGAGGCCCTCGGCGTGGAGTGCAAGGTCGGCATCGCCGACCGCGCGGTGCGAGTCGTCATCCTGTCCGCCGGCCTCATCCTGGCCCGCGGCGCGGGCATCTTCGACGTCGAGCTCATCGAGCCCGCCGTCTGGGTGCTCGCCGGGCTGTCCGTCATCACCGTCGGGCAGCGCATCTTCCACGTGCGCCGGGAGCTGACCCGGCCGCCGGCGCCGGCGCCGGAGCTGTAGGCGGGCGTGCCCGCCCGCCGGACGAGCAACCCGTCACAAGCGAGGTATGAATTGAGCAGCAACGGGACGAGCCGCTACCAGGCGGAGAAGGTACGTGTCGCGATCGTCGGCGTCGGCAACTGCGCGTCGTCGTTCGTGCAGGGCGTGCAGTACTACCGGGACGCCGACCCCGCCGAGTCCGTGCCGGGCCTCATGCACGTGGACCTCGGCGGCTACCACGTCCGCGACATCGAGTTCACCGCGGCGTTCGACATCGACGCCGACAAGGTCGGCAAGGACCTCTCCGAGGCGATCTTCGCGGGGCAGAACAACACGCTGAACTTCGCCGGCGAGGTCGCGCCGCTCGGCGTGCCGGTGATGCGCGGGATGACCCACGACGGCCTGGGCAAGTACCTCTCGGAGAGGATCGAGAAGGCCCCCGGCTCGACCGTGGACATCGCCCAGGTGCTCAAGGACACGCGGACGGACGTCGTCGTGTCCTACCTTCCCGTCGGCTCCGAGCAGGCCACGAAGTGGTACGTCGAGCAGATCGTCGAGGCCGGCTGCGGCTTCGTGAACTGCATCCCGGTGTTCATCGCCAGCGAGGACTACTGGAACAGCCGCTTCCTCAAGGCCGGGCTGCCGATCGTCGGCGACGACATCAAGTCGCAGGTCGGGGCCACGATCGTCCACCGCACGCTCGCGCGACTGTTCCACGACCGCGGCGTCAAGCTCCTGCGCACCTCGCAGCTCAACGTCGGCGGGAACATGGACTTCTACAACATGCTCGAGCGCGAGCGGCTGGAGTCCAAGAAGATCTCCAAGACCCAGGCCGTGACCTCGATCATGGGGCACGAGCTGCCGAAGGACGACGTCTACATCGGCCCGTCGGACTACGTGCCGTGGCTGACCGACCGCAAGTGGGCGCACATCCGGCTCGAGGGCCAGGCCTTCGGGGACGTCCCGCTGCAGGCCGAGCTCAAGCTCGAGGTGTGGGACTCGCCGAACTCGGCCGGCATCGTGATCGACGCCGTCCGCTGTTGCAAGCTCGCGCTCAACCACGGCGTGGCCGGCCAGCTCGACGGACCGAGCTCGTACTTCATGAAGTCCCCGTACACCCAGCGCCCGGATCACCTGGCGCGCGAGGCGACCGAGGCGTTCATCGAGCACCACGCGCGCACGCGGGAGGCGGCGAAGCGCGCCCGCGAGGCGCGCGAGCGCGCCGTCGAGGAGCCGTCCTCGGCGCCGGCGGGCTGAGCCTGGAGCGCCGTCCGGGCGGCCCGCGCCGCCCGGCGGCACCCGCCGGTCCCCCTATGCTTGCGCGCTGGTGAGCGACTCCTTCGCCCTCGCGCAGGTCACGCCGTATCCCTGGGAGGACGACCACGAGGTCAACGCCTTCGTCGGGTCGATCTCCCGCGAGCTGGCCGCGCGCGGCCACCGCGTGATCGTGCTCGCGCCGTCGCGCTCGCCCGACCTCGTGCGCGAGTCGCGCCGCCGGATCCGCGCCGGCGAGCTCTTCGCGCCGGACGGCGAGGTGTCCGTGCTCGGCGTCGGGGAGCTGCTGCCGCTCGCCCCGGCGCGGCGCGGGACGCCGCCCGCGCCGCCGCTCGACGTGGCGCGCACGATCGAGGACGCGCTCACGCGCGCGCCGCTCGACGTGGTCCACGTGCACGAGCCGTTCGCGCCGAGCGCTGCCTCGGTCGCGCTCCGCCATTCGCGGGCGCTCAACGTCGGCTCGTTCCATGCGCCCACGGAGCGCGTCATCTCGACCCAGGTCGCGCGGCGGTTCGTCGAGCGCTTCTTCGGCCGGCTCGACGCGCGCACCGCCTCGTTCGAGGCCACGCGCGATCTCATGGAGCACGCCTTCCCGGCGCCCTACCGGCTGCTGCGGCCGGGAGCGGCGACGCCGGACCGGGCGCCACGCCCCGCCTCGCCGGTGCGGATCGCCTTCGGCGACCACGAGGAGCGCCAGGCGCTGCGGCTGTTCCTGCGCGCGCTGCGGCGGCTTCCCGCCGAGCTCGACTGGGACGCGGTGCTGCTCAGCCCCACCGGCGCGCCGCCCGTGGCGATGCGCAGCGGGCTGCGCGAGCGCGTCCACCACGCCCCGGGCGGGCCGGAGCGCGAGGTCGCCGTCCTCGCCGAGGCCGACATCGTCGTCGCGGCCTCCGTCGGCCAATCGCCGGCGCCGGGGCTCCTGGTCCGCGCGCTCGGCGCGGGCGCCGTCCCGGTCGCCGCGCGGCTCGCCCCGTACGAGGAGGTGCTCGAGGACGGGGCGCTCGGGCTGCTCTTCGAGCCCGGGGACGTCGACACGCTCGCCGCGCAGCTGGAGCGGCTGATCTCCGACGCGGCGCTGCGCGAGCGGCTCGCCGGGCGCGTGGCCGCGAGCCGGCCGTCGCTCGCGTGGTCGGCGGTGACCGACCGCGCCGAGGCCCTGTACGCCGAGGTGGCGGAGCGGCGCCACCCGCCGCGCACGAGCGGTGCGGCACGGGCCCGGCTCGAGGGGCGGGCGCTGATCGACGTCGACCTCCACATGCATACGGACCACTCGCACGACTGCGCCACCTCGGTCGAGGCGCTCCTGGCGGCGGCGCGCGACCAGGGGCTCGGCGCGATCGCGGTGACCGACCACAACGAGATCTCGGGCGCGCTCGCCGCGCGCGACGCCGCCGCGGCCTACGGCGTCAAGGTCATCGTCGGCGAGGAGGTAAAGACCGCGCACCAGGGCGAGGTGATCGGGCTGTTCCTGGAGGAGCGCATCCCGCGCGGCCTCACCCTGCAGCAGACGATCGCCGAGATCCGGCGCCAGGGCGGGCTCGTGTACGTCCCCCACCCGTTCGACCGCATGCACGCGGTGCCCGACTACGAGCACCTGCTCGAGGTCGTGGAGGACGTCGACGCGATCGAGGTCTTCAACCCGCGCATCGCGATCCCGGCCTACAACGAGGAGGCCGTCCGGTTCGCCGCCAAGTACCGCATCGTCGGCGGCGCCGGCTCGGACAGCCACGTCGCCCAGGGGCTCGGGTCCGTCCGCATCCGCATGCGCGACTTCGACGGCCCCGAGGACTTCCTCGCCTCGCTGGCGGACGCGGACATCATCGGCCGCCCGTCCTCGCTGTACTACGCCCAGGTGCAGGCGCTCAAGTTCCTCCAGACCCGTCCCGCCGCCCGCCGCGCCGCGCGCCGGCGCCGCGCGCGCCAGGGCGCCTCGGCCCGCAATCGATGATGCAGGGGCAAGGAGAACCTCCTGGCGCGGCCAAACCCCTGACCGGGATGCCGGCCACCGACGACGAGATCCGCGAGAAGTACCTGGAGCGCGCGATCCGGGAGTTGAACCACTTCACGCGGGACCTCCAGGCCTGCACCGCGTGCCCGCGCGGCAACCTGATGCCGGTGCTCGGCTCGGGGCACCCGCAGGCCGACGTGTTCCTCCTCAAGTACGCGCCGACCCCCTCGGAGATCGAGGAGGGCGTGGCCTTCTACGGGCGCTCCGGGACCGCGCTGATGAAGAGCCTCAAGCGGCTCGACATCGACCCGCTCGTCGTCTACGGGACCCTGTGCGTGAAGTGCCCGGTCGCCGACACCGCGCTCGCCGCGCCGGAGTGCGTCGCTCGGCTCGTCGAGGAGATCGCCATCGTGCAGCCGCGGATCGTCGTGGTGATGGGGCCCGACGCGCTGGCGACGCTCAACGAGCTCGCCCTGCCGCTCGCGCAGGAGGTGCGGGCCGAGCCCGGCGTGGTGCAGCCCCTGACACCCTCGATCGAGGCGCTGTACGTCCCGGACATCGACGCCTCGCTGGACGAGGAGCCCGCCAAGCGGGCGTTCTGGACGGCGTTCAGGCGCCTGGGCGACTGGTACGCGGACTTCCCGCCGTACTGAGCCGGTGAGCGGACCGCGCCGGGCTCGGTCCGCTGGTTACACTCGCCCGCATGGACCTCGAGGAACGCACGATCGAGACGGTCGGCGAGCACTGCGAGGAGTGCGGCGCCAAGCTGACCGAAGCCGAGCTCAAGACGGCGATGGAGGCCGGCGGCCCGGCGCTGTGCACGGTCCACGCCGTGGAGGCGACCGCGCTCGACGCCGACCCGTCGGACGAGCCGTCCTGACCGTCAGCCGAGCTCGAGCACGATCTTGCCCAGCTTGCCGCCGGCCGCGAACCGGTCGTAGGCCTCGCCGACGCGGTCGAGCGGGAACGTCGCGGTGACCGGCACGGCGAGGTCGCCGGACGCGAAGCCGGGCAGCACCGCCCGCTCGACGCGGCGCGCCGCCGCGGCCTTCTCCTCGAGCGAGCGGGCGCGCAGCACCGAGCCGTGGATGCGGGCCCGCTTGCGCATGAGCAGGTGCAGGTCGAGCTCGGTGCGCGCGCCCGCGCCGACGCCGATCACGCACACGCGGCCGCACTCGGCCAGCGCATCGAGGTCGGCGGGGAGGTTCGGGCCGCCGACGAGCTCAAGGATCACGTCGAACGGCCCGTAGCCGGCGAAGTCCTCCGGCGCGATCGCCTGCGCGCCGAGCGTGGCGACGTGCTCGCGCGCCTCCTCGTTGCGGACCGTCGCGGTCACGCGCGCGCCGGCCATGACGCCGAGCTGGAGCGCCGCCATGCCGACGCCGCCCGCGCCGCCGTGGACGAGCAGCCGCTCGCCCACGCTCAGGCGCGCTTGGGTGAAGAGCGCGTCGTGGGCGGTGGTGAAGACCTCGGGCACGCCGCCGGCCGCCGTCCAGTCCAGCTCGTCCGGGACGGGCATCGCGGCGCGCTCGTGGACGATCGCGAGCTCCGCCTGGCCGCCGCCGGCGACGACCGCCATGACCCGGTCGCCCGGCTCGAAGCGCTCGACGCCGCGACCCGTGGCGACCACCTCGCCCGCACACTCCAGCCCGGGGATGTCCGCCGGCGCACCGGCCGGCGGCGGGTAGTTCCCCGAGAGCTGCAGCAGGTCGGCGCCGTTGATGCCTGCGGCACGGACGCGGACGAGCAGCTCGCCCGCCTCCGGCTCGGGATCCGGGTGCTCCTGGACCGAGACGGTCCCGTCGCGGATGGTGGCGGCCCGCATGGCGGCGCGATGGTTGCACATCCGCCGCCGCGCACGACGTCCGGAGGACGTTGGGCGCCCAAGGGGATGAAGCCGCCGCACGAGCGGGTACAAGGGCGGCCGTTGCTGCTCTCGATGCCGCCCCTGTCCTCGCCGGTGCCCGTGCCGCCGCTGTGGCGCGAGGGCCGGCTGCCGTTCGAGCTCGCCGCGCTCGTGCGGTCGGACGTCTACCGGGGCGCGGGCGTGCCCGCGGGCGAGGGCCGCGGCGTGCTGCTCATCCCCGGCTTCCTCGCCGGCGACGGCTCGCTGGCGACCATGACCCACTGGCTCCGCGGCGCCGGCTGGTGGACGAAGTCGGCGGGCATCCGCGCGAACGTGAACTGCTCCGGCGCGGCGTGCCGGCGGATCGAGGAGCGGCTCGAGGCGCTCGCCGAGTCCACGGGCGACCGCGCGGTGATCGTCGGCCAGAGCCGGGGCGGGATCTTCGCGAAGGCGCTCGGGGCGACGCGGCCGGATCTCGTGCGCGGGGTGATCACGCTCGGCTCGCCGCTGCGGTCGCAGCTCGCCGTGCACCCGCTCGTGCTCGCGCAGATCGGGATGATCGGCCTGATCGGGGCGCTCGCGGGCAGTCACGCGCTGTCGTGGCGCTGCCTGCGCGGCGAGTGCTGCGCGCGGTTCCGCGACGCGCTGCGGGACCCCTTCCCGGCGGACGTGCGCTTCGTGTCGCTCTACTCCCGCTCCGACGGCGTCGTCGACTGGCACGCATGCCTCGACGCCGACGCGGAGTGCGTGGAGATCGACGCGTCCCACATCGGGATGAGCCTCAACGTGGAGGCCTACCGCGCGGTGGCGGCGGCGCTCGCGAGCTTCGACGCGCTCGCGGCTCCCTGGGCCGACGCCGCTTGAGCCGGGCGTAGGCCGCCGCGGCCGCGCCGCCGTGCGGTCTCAGGTGCTCGCGGCCGTGCCGACGTCCGCGCGGACCGCCGCGATCCGCGTCCCGTCGACGGCCTCGACGGCCAGCCGCACGCCGTCCACGTCGACCGCGTCGCCGGCACGCGCGGCACGCCCGAGGGCGTCGAGGATCAGCCCGCCGACGCTGTGCACGCTCTCCGCCGCCAGCTCGGCGCCGGTCGCGCGGTTGAAGTCGCTGATCGAGAGGCCGCCGGCGACCCGCCACGCGCCGTCGCCGACCCGCTCGGCGGCGACCGCCGGGCGGTCGAACTCGTCCTCGATCTCGCCCACGATCTCCTCGAGCGCGTCCTCGAGCGTCGCGATGCCGAGCGCGTCCCCGTACTCGTCGACGACCACGCCGAGGTGCTGGCGCGCGCGGCGCAGCTCCCGCAGCAGCGCGTCGACCGGGAGGGTCGGCGGCACGATCACGGGCGGGCGGACGACCGACTCGAGCTCGGCGCCGGTGCGCTCGACGCGGAACACGTCCCGCGCGTGGAGGACGCCGACGACGGACCCGCCGCGCTCCGGCACGACCGGGTAGCGGGAGTGCGGCGTCTCGAGCAGCGTCCGCACGAGGCGCTCGAGGTCGTCGTCGAGGCGGATGACGCTCACCCGGTCCCACGGCACCATGATGTCCCGGACCTCGCGGTCGCCGAGATCGATCACGGCGGCGAGCATGTCCTCCTCGTCGGGCCGCAGCTCCCCCTGCTCCTCGGCGTCCTGCAGGAGGCCGCGCAGCTCCTCGCGGCTCACCGGCTGCTCGCCCGCGGTCACCGCGGGAATGCCCATCGGGCGCAGGACGGCGGCCGCCGAGCCTTGCAGCACCCACACGGCCGGGGACAGGATCCGCGCCAGCGCGTCGATCGGCCGGGCGACGTGGGCGGCGATCCGGTCGGGGGCGTGGAGCGCGAGCGCCTTCGGCACGAGCTCGCCGAACGCGACGCTCAGGTAGGTGACGACCAGGAACGACAGCAGGAACGCGACGCCCGTCGCCATCAGCGGGTCGAGCAGCGCGCGCAGCGTCCGCTCGCCGACGGCGCCGAGCAGGATGCCAAGGGCGGTGATGCCGATCTGGACGGTGCCGATCACGCGCACCGGCTCGTCCTGGAGGCGCAGCGCGGTCGCCGCGCCGCGGCTGCCGGCCTCGGCGCGCAACTCGAGCGCGCCCCGCCGGGCGGTGATGAGCGCGTACTCCGCGACCACGAAGAACGCGTTCGCGGCCACCAGGAGGACGATGGCCAGGAGGGTCAACGGGATCTCGATGATCTGAGGCTAGCCGGGCGCGGGACGCGCGAATCACGCGACGGGCCGTGGGCGGCCGGCGATGTCAGCGGTCGCGCGGCTCGCTCCGCAAGAGCCGGGGGGCGTCGCGCCGGTCGAGGGCCGGGCGAGCGGCGGCGGAGGTTCAGCGGTCGCGCAACGCGGTCCAGCCGAGGGCGCCGCCGAATCCGAGCAGGCCGACACCGGCGACCGCATCCGCCACGCGGATCGCGCGCGCGCCG
>DATMVH010000460.1:0-3520 GCA_035563395.1 Solirubrobacteraceae bacterium | reverse complement strand
TCGCCGCCGCGCTGGCCGGCGCGGATGCGAGCGCATGGCAGCGCCAGCTGACGCTCGGGCCGGCGACGGAGTACTGCGTGCTGGCCGCCAAGGCGGTGGAGCTGCCATGGCCGGCGGCGCACGCGTGGAGCGTGCGCGGCGTCGTCGCGTTCGGCTGACCGCGGCGGAGCGCGCTGCGACGCCCCCGCGCGGCGACTGTCACGCTGTCGCGCCGTGCGGCTCGCGACGTTCGACGGCCACAACGACGTGCTGTCGAGGCTGCTGGGGTCACCGGGCGACCCGGTCCGGCGCTTCCTCCAGGGCGACGGGACGGGGCACGTCGACATGCCCCGCGCGGAGGCCGGCGGCCTCGCGGGCGGCTGCTTCGCCGTCTTCGCCTGCGACCCGTTCCGCGGGGCGCCGGATGGCTTCGCCGTCGACTACGGCGAGCCCGCGGATGCCGTGCAGGCGCGGGCCGAGGCGCTCGCGCAGGTCGCGCTCCTCCTGCGCATCGAGCGCGCCGCCGCCGGCCGCCTCCGCATCGCGCGCTGCGCCGCCGACCTCGACGGCCCGGGCGTCGCCGCCGTGCTCCACCTCGAGGGCGCGGAGCCGATCGACGAGGGCCTGGACGCGCTCGAAGTCCTGCACGCGGCCGGGCTGCGCTCGCTGGGGCTCGCCTGGAGCCGCCCGAACGCGTTCGCCACCGGCGTCCCGTTCGGCTTCCCCGGCTCGCCCGATCAGGGCGACGGGCTGACGGCCGCCGGGCGCGCGCTCGTGCGCGCGTGCGGTGAGCGCGGCATCCTCGTCGACCTCTCGCACCTCAACGAGCGCGGCTTCTGGGACGTGGCGGGAATGCACGCCGCGCCGCTCGTCGCGTCGCACTCGGGCGCCCACGCGGTGTGCCCGTCGCCGCGCAACCTGACCGACGCGCAGCTGCGCGCGATCGGCGCCTCGGGCGGCATCGCCGGCATCCCGTTCCACGTCGGCTTCCTGCGACCGGACGGCCGAGACGATCCCGACACGCCGCTGGCCGCGATCGCCGCGCACGCGGCCCACGTCGCGGAGGTGGCGGGCGCCGAGACCGTGGCGCTCGGCTCCGACTTCGACGGCGCGACGATGCCCCGCGAGCTCGCCGACGTCGCGGCGCTGCCCGCGGCGCACGCGGCGCTCGCCGCGCAGGGCTTCTCGAGCGCGGAGCTCGAAGGGATCGCGCACGGCAACTGGCGGCGGGTGCTCGAGGCGACGTGGACCGCCTGAGCATCGATCCCGAGGCGCTCGCCGACGACGTCGCCGCGCTCGTGCAGGTCCCGAGCGTCACGGGCGACGAGCGCGCGGCGCTGGGCTGGCTGGCCGACCGCGCGACGGCGCTCGGGCTCCAGGCCGAGCTCGTCGCGCACGACCTCGCGGCGCTGCGCGCCCACCCGCGCCACCCGGGCGAGGAGGCGCGCCGCGGCGAGCTGCTCGGGCTTTCCATCACGCTGGGCGGCACGTCACCGGGGCGGCTCTGCTTGAACGGTCACGTGGACGTCGTCGGCCCCGGCACGGCGGCCTGGCGGCACGGACCGTGGTCGGGCGCGATCGAGGACGGCTGGGTGCACGGCCGCGGCGCCGTCGACATGAAGGGCGGCGTCATCGCGGCGCTCCACGCGCTCGCCGCCCTGCGCGCGGCCGGGGCCGTCACGCCCGAGGTGGTGCTCCAGTGCGTCGCGTCGGAGGAGGACGGCGGGCTCGGGACGTTCGCCGCGCTGGAGCGCGACGCGCGCTTCGACGCGTGCCTCATCCCGGAGCCGACGGGGTTCGCGGTGGTGTGCGCGCAGGCCGGCGCGCTCACCTTCTGCGGCACGGTCCGCGGCCGGGCGGCGCACGCCGCGATGCGGCGCGAGGGCCGCTCGGCGATCGACCGCTATCTGCGCGTCCACGCGGCCCTCGCCGCCCACGAGGAGCGGCTCAACACCGACGTCGAGCATCCGGCCATGCGCGCGCTCGGTCTGCCCTACCCGGTCTCCGTCGGCCGGGTGAGCGCGGGCGAGTGGTCGAGCTCCGTTCCCGACCGGCTCGTCTTCGAGGGACGCGTCGGCGTCCGCGTGGGGGAGGACCTGGACGCCGCGCGCGCCGCGCTCGAGGGGGCCGTCCGGGTTGCGGACGACGAGGAGCCGCCCGTCGAGATCGCGTGGACGGGCGGGGCCTTCGCGCCGGGGGAGACCGACCCCGCGCACCCGTGGGTCGAGCGCGTCCGCGCGGCCGTCGCCGCGGAGCGGGGCGAGGCGCCCGTCGCCGGCGTGCCCTGGGGCGCCGACATGCGGCTGTTCACCGCGCGCGGCATCCCGGCGGTGATGGTCGGCACCTCGGGGATCGAGCGCGCGCACGCGGTCGACGAGCGCGTGCGGGTGGACGAGCTCGTCGCGCTCGCGCGGATCGTCGCCCGAGCGGTCACGGGTCCCTAGGCGAGCGCGCCGAGCTCGGCCTCCACGGCGGCGACCAGCCCGCCCGAGCGCACGAGCGCCTCCCCCGCGGCGAGGTCCGGCGCGACGCGCCGGTCCGGCCCGGGACCCGCGACCCGCGCCCGGACGGCGGCGAGCGCAGCCCCCGTCCCCGGACCAGGCGCGAGCGGAGCGCGCAGGTCGAGCCCATGGGCGGCGCAGACGAGCTCCACCGCGAGGATGCGGCCGAGGTTGGCCACGACGGTGCGCAGCTTGCGCGCCGCGGCCCAGCCCATCGACACGTGGTCCTCCTGCATGGCGCTCGTGGGCAGCGACCCGACGCTCGCCGGCGCGGCGAGCCGGCGGTTCTCGGCGACCATCGCCGCCTGCGTGTACTGCGCGAGCATCAGCCCCGAGTTGACGCCGGCGTCGCGCGTGAGGAACGGCGGCAGGCCGTGCGAGCGCGCCGCGTCGAGGAGCCGGTCCGTGCGCCGCTCGGCGATCCCGCCCACCTCGGCGGCGGCGATGGCGAGGAAGTCGCACGCGAAGGCGAGCGGCGCGCCGTGGAAGTTCCCGCACGACTCGACGCGCCCGTCCGGGAGGACCATCGGGTTGTCGATCGCCGACCGCAGCTCCGCCTCCGCCACGCGCCGCGCGTGGGCGAGCGTGTCGCGCGCGGCGCCCGCCACCTGCGGCGCGCAGCGCAGCGAGTAGGCGTCCTGCACGCGGTCGTCGCCGAAGCGGTGGCTCGCGACGATCGGCGAGCCCGCCAGCAGGCGGCGCAGGTTGGCGGCGCTGTCGGCCTGCCCCGGCTGCGGGCGCAGGGCGATCAGGTCCTCGGCGAAGGCGCGGTCGGTGCCCAGCAGGGCCTCCACCGACATCGCCGCCGTCACGTCGGCCACGCGCAGGAGCCGCTCGAGGTCGTGCGCGGCGAGGATGAGCATGCCGAGCATCCCGTCCGTCCCGTTGATGAGCGCGAGGCCCTCCTTGGCCACGAGCTCGAGCGGCGCGAGCCCCGCGGCGGCCAGCGCGTCGGCGGCCGGCATCCGGTGCCCGGCGCTGGTCTCGACCTCGCCCTCGCCGAGCAGCGCGAGCGCGCAGTGGGCGAGCGGGGCGAGGTC
>DATMVH010000459.1:0-17754 GCA_035563395.1 Solirubrobacteraceae bacterium | reverse complement strand
GAGCTTGTGCGGCTGCCGGTTCGGCTGGCTGACCGGTGTGCGCGCGGTGAACGGCTGCCGCGCCGCGCCGGCGATGGTCGTGCGGACGCCCGCGGGTTGCCGGAGCCGCGTTGTCACTGCGGCGGCGACGGCGTGCGGCTGCTGCAGCCGGCCGGTGATTCCGGCGCGCGCGGCGTGCGGCTGCCGGAGTCGCTGTGAGACTGTCGCGCGGACCGCGGCTGGCTGGCGAAGCGCGCCCGTCAGCGCGGCGCGGATGCCGGCGGGTTGACGGAGCTGCCCGGTCCGGTTTGCTCTGACGCCTGCGGGTTGCCGCAGGGCGGCGGTGACGGCGGCCCTGACGGCGTGCGGCTCGCGTAGGGCGGCGGTGACGCTGGTGCGTGCCGCGTGCGGTTGCCGCGCGCGGCCGGTGATTGCGACGCGGACGGTGTGCGGCTGCCGAAGTCGCTGTGAGACCGTCGCAGCGCCACTACCGAAGTTCGGCCCGTAGTCCCCGGCCCCGTACGTCCCGTACCCGTACTCGCCGGGCGCTCCGGGCGGCGCCGCGACACCGAGCAGCGACCAAGCGAACGACGCCCAATCCTGCGACGACGTCGCGCTCGCGTCCTCCGTGACCGCCGCCGCGGTCGCCTGGGTCTGCTCGACGACGGTGATCGCGAACGAGTCGGCGTACGCCTGCTCGATCAGCGCCGGGGGGTCCTGGAGCGCCGGGTCGTCCGGCGTGATCGTCTCGGTGCTCGACCGGTCGATCAGCCACGCCGTCCGGACGATCGCCCCGTCATCCGACGGCGTGATCGAAGGGCTCGCGTGCGGGCCCGACGTGGCGGCCGCGGACTCGTTGGAAGCGAACTCGTCGAACGCCTCGTCCTCGTCGGCGATCGCGAGCGCGGACTGCGTCGCCGCCGCCGACAGCGTCCACGACGTCATCGGGGACGCGCCGACGTCCCCGGCCTCAGCGGTCTTGGTGTACAGCCAGCAGCGGAAGTCCGTCGCGGCGACCTCGCCGCCGGGGGAAGCCAGCGTCCAGCCGCCGGACGGCGGCGTCTGCATCGTCGCCGACGTCGCGTTCGACGCGATGATCAGCGTGAGCTGATCGCCCTCCGCCAGGTTCGCGGGCGCGTCGATCGTGCAGGTAGCCGAGGAGGCAACACCGTTGCGGATCTTCGACCGGAACGGCACGCCGCTACCTGCCGAAGACGATCGGCGTCGTCCCCGTGTACGACACCGTGAACTGAACCCCCCCGCGATTCAACGTCAACGTGCGCGTCGTGGTGCCCGACACCGAAACGACGTCCGCTCGCAGCCCCGGGAGATAGTCGCCCGCCTGCACCTCCGACACGGTGCCGTTCCACCCAGCCCCGTTGAACTTGTACCGGTCGTGCCCGGGCCGCCACGCCATCCACGCGTCCCAGACCGCCTGTGACAGTTGCGTAGCCATCAGGGCGCCCACAGCACGCCGAAGGAACCCTTCATCACCGTCGCCGTCGATGACGTGCCGCCCGAGCCCTGAGCGGACTGGACCTGCAACGTCCCGGCGCCGTTGCCCTGCGACACGATCCCTCGGATGCGAGCGATGTGGCTACCGGTCTGCGCCGCCGCCGACGCAACCGCGTCGCCGCTCGACGTGCCGGTCCCCTGCGTCGTGGAGTCGGTGCCGTCGGCGCCGATCCCGAAGATCTCGACGGCGTAGGAGATGCGGGTGTTCGTGCCGCTGATCGTGCACGCGAACCGGATGCCGCGCGCCGACCCCGCCGAGTACATGACCGTGAAATCGAACGCGTAGTCGAGGTTCGCGCCGATCGCGAACGACAGGTCGTTGACGTTCGCGAGCGTCTGATTGGCGAACGTCTGGTCAGCCGATTTGCGGACCGTGAGCGTCGCGTCAAGGCGCGTCTTGACGTCAGCGGCACTGCCGGACGGGTTCGTCCCGAGCTCAGTCTCGATCTTGTTGACGGCGTCCGCTAGATCGTTGTGATGCGCGGGGTGGTCGGTCGGCGCGGCGGTCGCGTCCGCCTTGTTGGTCGCGAGCGAATCGAGAGCCCCTGGGTACGCTGACGCCATCCGTGCCCCCTACGGGCTTCGTGGTGGGGCGGGGCGCCGCCGCGCTCCACGGCGACGCCCCACGCGCCGAGCAGCCGCGTGGCCGCTCAGGACTTGCCGGAGTCCCCGGGCGTGCCGAGGACCTCGACGGACTGCGGGCCCGGCGCGGGCCGCAGGTCGAGCGGGTTCTGCTCCGGCGCTCGCACGACCTTCGAGTCGTTGGAGTCCAGCGACACGGACGCGAGGTCGACGTCGGCGTTCGAGACGTCCGGGCCGGGCTCGACGCCGGTCGGCGTGGTGACGGACAGCGGCGACCCCTCGGGGGCGCCGTCGCGCGGCGTGACGGTGCGCGTCCCGGCCTTGCGGTCCACGCGCTCGCCGCCGCTCTGCTTCTCGGCCATGATGGCTCTGCTCCTTCCTGACGCGCGCCCGATCAGGCGGCGTCGGTGATCGCGATGACGGCGCGGTTGAGGTCGTGGACGACGAACCCGATCCGCGTGACCCACCGCAGGCCCTGCATGTCCTCCTGGAACAGGAAGCGGTCGGACGTCCCGTCGTTGACCGTCGCCTCGTTCGTGACGGCGACGGTGACGTCACGCCGGATGCGCAGGTGCAGGTTCGGGCGGTGGACGAGGAACGCGACGATCTTGCCGGCCGCGGTCGTCGTCGAGATGGTGTTGAGGTTCGTCGAGAACGCGCGCTGGATGCCGTAGAACGGGTCGGCGTCGTCGTAGACGGGGTTGGTGGCGTCGGCGGCGGAGCGCGCGTCGCGGACGTGCTGGTTGATGTCGGCGGCGAGCAGCAGCCCCATGTTGGCGGGGTTGCCGTACCCGTTCGCCTCGAGGATGCCCATCGCGGCGCTGATCGCGAGGCGGAGGCGGTCGCCGCCGGTGTTCGCGAGCTCGACGGTCGCCGTGGTGGCGCGCAGCGCGTTGTCGAAGTTCGTCGTGATGTTGGCGCCGGCGGCCTTGCCGACCATGTTCGCGTCGATGACGTCGCGGATGGCGGTGCGGACGCCGCCGTCGACGAGCGCGTCGAAGTCGCCGTTCGCGAGGTCCTCGCGGAGCTCGTCCGTCATCAGGACGATCGTCGCGACCTTCTTGACGGTCAGCGTGGCCTGGCCGAGCTCGGCGCCGGTGACGGGCTTGCGGGCGCCCTCCCCGACGAACGAGGCGGTCGGCTGGCCGAGATAGATCGGGAACACCTCGCGGCGTGAGCTGGTGGCGCGGGCGTCGCCGCACAGTTCGATGGCGCCGGCCTCCTTGAGGAGGCCGTTGGTCAGCAGAGCCCCCTGAGCATCCGGCAGCAGGTACGCGCCGGCGGCGTTGGACGCCCCGCTGAGCGGGATCTGGTTGGCCATGAGTCCTCCGGCCCGACGCGTGCGCGTGGGGCTGGTAGCTGGTGGGTGCGGCCCGTGGTCGGGTCGCTCCTGTCAGCCCGCGGGACTGTTTGGCTCAGGCGCCGACGCCTGCCCCCTGCGGGTCCGGGGGATGGTGCTGCGGAGTCCTGCGGTACTACTGCACCTCGGCGCCGAGGAGGCGCGCGAGGTCCTGGTTGAGCGCCTTCGCCGGGTCGGCCTGGGTGCCCGGGCGGCCACCGTTCATCGGGGCGCCGGTGCGGCGGGTCTGGTCGACGAGCTCGGGCTCGGCGCGAGCGAGGCGCTTCAACGCGGCGTCGGTGAGCTGGTCGTCCGCCAGGGTCTCGGAGGCCTTGTCGGGGCCGAGTTCGTCGACGAGCAGCGCGTACGCGCGCTTGGGGCGCCGGAAGTTCAGTCGTTCCGCGGCCTGCTCGACGCGGGTGCGCTGGTCGCGCTCGGCGTCGCGGCGGTCGCGCTCGGCGATCTGCCCTTCCAGTTCGGTGATGCGTTCGGCGCGTTCCTCGGCGAGCTTGCGCCACTCGCCCTGCTCGGCCTTGCGGGCGTCCTCGGCCTTCTTGGCTTCGGCTTGGGCTTGGCGGCGTTCCTTCTCGCGCTGGGCGGCCTCGCGCTTCAGGCGCTGGTTCTCGGCGCGAAGCCGAGCGGCCTCATCGCCGCCGGGCTCCGGGTCGGGCTCAGGGTCCGGGCTCGGCTGCGGGTCCGGCTGGGGCGGATCGGGCTCCGGCGTCGGGTCGGGCGTCGGGTCGTCGGCCACGATGGGCTCCTTTCGTTCCCCCGGTGCTGTTTGTCTCGGCCACCGCTGGCCGCGCCCTTGGGGGTCAGGGCGAACTACTGACCGTCGTCGTCGAGCGGGTCTCGACGCCCGCCCGTTGGCATGCGGGGCAGATGACTGAAGCGGTGTGGTTCCTGATCCAGTCGACTAGCCCCGGGTCGGCCTCACCCTCGGCCGTGAGCTTGACGTACTCATAGCCTTTGCGCCCACACTGCAGGCATTCGAGTCGCTGCCGTGTAGGTAGCGCGTTCTCCGGCGCTTCCACCAATGCTTGCTGGCGGATGTATTCGCTGATGCTGACGCGGTGGGCCGCTGCTGCTAGTTGGATCTGATTCTTCTCGCCGGGTGTAACGCGGATGAAGACGGCGGTGTCTCTAGCGGGCATGACTCAGTCCTCTTCTTCGTCGTCGGGCGGATCGTCGTACGCGACAGCCGCGTCGTCGAAGGACTGCGCTGCGCGCCTGAGCATCGCGGCGTGCATCCACTTCGGGCCCGCCGTGGACGACCACCCGCCGACCTCGTGGTACGCACCGGCGTCGTCGGGGTCTTCGCGGCCGATGGAGTAGACGACGATCAAGTCAACGCGGTCGGGCGGCGCGTCGAGGTCACGCTCAGCGGCTCCGAGTTGATCGAGCGCCCGCAGCAGCGTGTCCTTCGCTTTCTGCACCGCGCTCACGTGTCCGCCGGGTGCTCGATGCGGATGACGCCCGGCACCCACGGTTCCGCGATCTCCGACTCGGCGACGAGCCGCTCGACGCGCCGGTCACCGCGACGCAGCGGCACGCGCACCGTCGGGCGCCCCGGGTGCAGGCGTGCCGCCATCGCGAACACGGGCTCCGGCCCGGGCAGGTCGAGCGCGTAGCGGCCGGACGGCCAGGCGGTCGCCGCGAGCAGCAGCCGGGCGGCTTCCCGGCGGGTCATCCACATGCGGTAGCAGTCCGTCACGGGGACAGGGGCGTGCTCCGGAAGTTGCGCCCACTGCTCGACGACGCTGCCTGTGGAGCCGATGACGTTGACGAGCCGGACGACGCGGCCACCGGCGTTCAGGACGACCCGCTCGGCGATCAGCTTCGACGCGCCGTACACGGTCATCGGGTCCGCCGCTTTGCACGTCGAGGCGAGCACCACGTTCGGGCCGTAGCGGTCGACGACGTTCTGGGTGCCGCGGATGTTGAGGTCGGCGACGTGCGCCGGCGCGTCCTCGGCCGTGGTGGCGTACTTGTGCGCGGCGAGGTGGATGCACCAGTCGGCTTCGGGCAGCAGCCGCGGGTCGAGCACGCACCTATCCGGCGGCTCGCATGACACCGGCCATGCCCAGTGCGCGGTGAGCAGCCCCACCACGCGCTGACCGATGAATCCGCCGCTGCCGGTGACGAGCACGTGCGCCCCGTTCACAGCCAACGGAACACCGGGGAGAGTCTCGGGCCGGCTGAGCGCTGCCGTCGTGTGCGGAGCGGAGATGAGCGTCGTCATGCCACCGTCCCCGCCGCGTCGCGCCAAGCGGCGCGGAGGTCGCGGGCGACGCCGCGCCGAAGTCGCCGCCACCAGGCCAGCGTGTACGGCAGCGCCATGTAGCGCTGGAACTCGCGCGTCCAGTCCTCGCCGTCGACGACGACGCTCGCGAGGCGAAACGAGGTCACGCCGGCACCCGCTCGATCCCGGTGGCGTCCCGGGCGTCGCGGTACGCGATCGCGGCCTGCATCCGCTCCGGGGCGCGAAGCCGGTTGCGGTGGTCGATCACCATGTCGCGCACCTGCAGCGGGTCGCCGTACTCGCCGCCCCACAGGTTCCGGCCGTCCGGCGTGAAGTAGTCGTAGTGCGCCGGCCCGACGACGATCCCCGGGACGGCGCGGATCAGGCCACGGCGCGGCTTCACGTACCGCTGCGCGAGGATGATCGGCGCGCCGTCCTCCGACTCGGCGTGCAACGTCGGCGCGGTGTGCTCGAGCGACAGGAAGTCCGCGTAGTCCTTGCCGGTCGCGGCGAGCCGGTCCTTCAGGTCCGCGGGGGCTTGGAGGATGACTTCGTCGGCGTCGATGACGAGGTACCAGTCGGGGTCGTGGCGCTCGGCGAGCCGGAAGAGTTCGGTGCGCTTCTCGCACTCGGACTCCCACCCGCCGGGCTTCCCCTCGGCCATCGTCCATTGGAGTCGGGTGTCGTAGGCGGCGTCTACGAGCGCGTTCCACTGCTCGACGGGGCTCGTCTGCCTGCCTTGTGAGGCGGGGTAGAGCCGGTAGGCGCCGTCGAGCGCGACGAGCGCGTCCACCTGGGCTGCGGCGAGGCTGCGGACGGTGTCGGCGAGGAACTCGGGTTTCTCGTCGAACCAGCACAGGAGCGCTACGAGGCGCATCGGGTCCTTTCCGCTCACCGCCAGGAGCGGCACTTGAAGGGCGCCCGGCGAACGTGGCGGCGCTCGCCGGGGTCCCGCCGGCGCAGCGGCCGGCGAGGCTTGTCAGGGTTTCTCGGCGTCCCGGTAGACGGACGGGCCGGGGAAGATCACCTCGGCGCGCAGCAGTTCCTCGACGGCCGCCGCGAGGTCGCGGTGCGTGAGTTCGATGCCCCGGGCGTCGAGCGCCTCCTGGAGGCGGGTCGCGATCCGGTCGGCGTCCTCGTGCATCACCGGACGCGCCACCAGTCGCGGCGGAACGCGTGGATGCCGCGCCCGAACCGCTGGCCGGTACGCAGATCGCGTAGGTGGATGTGCCCGAGCGCGTCGGTCTTGACGACCTCGGCGTGATCACGGCCGTTCGTGTACAGCGCGCCGATGTGGACGCGGCGGGTGAGCGCCCGCGCGTGGTCGAGCGCGGCAGCGTCCTCGCGCACGGCGGTCACAGGAGGATCTCGCGGATGCGCGCCGCGATCTCCGGGGTCGTCTCGTGCGTGAACTGCTGGCGGTCCGCGAGCGGCGTCGGCAATGACGGGGCGAACGCCTGTGTGAAGCCCTCCATGAAGCTCTCGCCGGCCCAGTTCCAGTAGTCCTGCTCGCCGCTCTCCTCGAACCAGTCGGAGACGTGGCCCTGCTCGTCCGGCTCGTCGTGGTAGGCGGCGGCGATCTGCGCGCGCTGCTCGTCGGTCATCGCGCCGTAGTCGACGGCGTGCGCGCTCTCGGCGAGGAACACCTCCCGGGCGAGGTCCGGAGCGAGGAAGCAGTCGTCGTGGATCTCGACGCGTCCGGCGGGGTAGGCCCGGGTCGGCAACCAGTAGAGACCGAGGACGGCGCGACGCGCCTCACCGGGGGTCGGCACTGCGCCGATGTCGTACACGTTCGGGCCGCCGAGGAGGTGCCCGTGCTCCGTTTCGTGCCCGTGCTTCGTCAGGTCCTCCAGGTCGATGTGCCGATGAACGTGGCCATGCCCGTTCGCGTCGAGCTGCGCGGCGAAGCGGGACAGGTCCGCGACGGTGCAGGGCACTCGCTTCCCCGTCCTCTTCCTGATCCGGTAGAAGGGGTAGTCGCACGCGTCGAGCGCGCCCTGCAGCACCTTGCGCCGTTCCTTGTCGGCGATCCCGCTGAAGTCCCACGCGCGCCGCTGATGGAGCCTGTGGAACAGCTTGAAGACTGTCATCGGCGCCTCTTGCGCGGCTTCTTGCGCCAGTCGCTCTTGCGGGTCTTGCGGCCGTGCGCCCACTTCCGAGCGGCCTTCGGGTAGCGCGCCCAGAGGAACCGGCGCTGGCGCTCGGACCGGAACGGCATGGTGCTACCGGGCGCGCGCTCTGCGGGCGCCCTTGTGGCGCAGCGGCCCGACGCGAAGCGCGCGACCGCCGGAGCGGCGCTGCACGCCCGTCGAGTGGTTGCGGGACTTGGTCGCCTTGCGCGGCGCGACGGAGTTCTTCGGCATCACGGCCTCCTACTGCTTCGACGGCTTGGCTTCCTCGAAGATCGCTATGGGGCTACACCTGCAGCGCGTGCCGCCGAGGCAGTCCGCGCGGCCGGACGTCGGGAAGTCCGCGAGGACCTCCAGGAGCGAGTCGTACTCCTTGCCGTCCGCCTGCTCGCAGCGCCGGCAGGTCGCGGAGTCGAGCAGAGCCGAGCTGTAGTACCGCGCCGGAGCGTCCGTGGCGCCCATCACCGTGGTGCGCCCCGCGTTCATGCCGCCCGTCAGCAGCCCGTTGAACTGGTCGCGCAGGTAGCTGTCCGACAGGCCCTCCAGGTGCCCGGTGACCGCTTGCGCGACGTCGTCGGGCGCGATGGCGGGACCGGCGAGGTGCACGGATCGGCGGGCGGCGGCCTCGGAGAGTGACCGGGCGAGCAGTGTGGCGGCGGCGTTCGCGCGGGCCTCGAGCTGCTGCTCCAGCTCGGTCGTGTCGGGCGGCGGGATGGTGACGCCCTGCGCGTTGGCTTCCCGTATCGCTTCGCGCCCGGCGGCCTCGGTGACGGCACGCAGCGCGTCGAGGAGGATGTCGGCGCCGCGGGCGGTGGCGGTGATGCCGGCGAGCGCGACGGGGCTGCCGGCCGCGGCGCGTATCTGCTCGGCGAGTTCCGCGATCTGGTCGGCCTTGATGGCCTTCCAGTCGTCGAGGAGTCCCGCGATGCCACTGTCGAGCGCGCGCTCCAGCGCATCGAAGTTGACGCGCGCTCGCTGTTCGACGGCGTTCGGCGGCCGGTGCGGGCGTTTCGCGGGCGCGCGGTTCTCCCGCGGCGGCGGCTTCTTGACGGTGGCGGGGAGCTTGGCGGTGCGCCGGGCGCGCTTGCGGCCCGTCGTGCCGGTCCATCGCCACGTCCCTGTGCGCGACTTGGCGCGTCGCGCCATCGGACCGTCCTTTCGTTGACCCGCCGTGCCATGCCCGGCCCAACCGTGCCCGGCCTAGCCACAACCTGCCATTCCGAGCCTGCCACGCCGCGCCGTGCCGATCCCGGCCCTACCAAGCACCACCGAACCTGGCCTGCCGTGCCGAGTATCGCCACAACGGACCACGCCCAGCCGGTCCGGGCCCTGCCTTGCCCAACCTAGCCCTGCCTGCCGCGCCACGCCTTGCCATACCGCACCCAGCCCTGCCGAGCCTGCCGCGCCGTGACCCACCTCACCGCGCCGAGCCGCGCCCTGCGCTGCCTGCCTTCGTTACGCCGCTTCGGCGTCCACGTCGCGCCGAACCATCTCCATGAACTCGCGGAAGTGCTCCCACCGCGACTTCAACTGGCGCCACTCGCGCTCCATGTCCGCCATGACCAGCCGCGACAGGAACGGGTCCGCACTGACCTTGTCGAGCGGCTCGTAGACGTGACCCTCGTTGCCGCGTACGGCGTGAAACGCGCGAATAGACTGCTCCGGCTTCTTGTCCGTCGCCTCGCGGTAGACGACGCGCACCGACCGGATCATCTCATGCGCTTGCTGGCGCCGATGCGCCTCTCCCGCCACGGCATCGTCCCATTCCAGCCTGCCACGGAGCAGTTGGCCGGCCTCATCCTGCGCCGCGCGCGCCTCGTCAACAACGATCTGCGGGGTGAGCTTGCCGTGACGGGCGTAGACCGTTTGGAGTGCGTCGCGGAGGGTCACTCGATGACCTCGACGTCCCGCGCGGGGTCGATGCGGTACGTGCCGAAGTCACCGTCGCGCTCCGGACGCCACTCGCCGACTCCGACGCCCATGCCGCCCGCGTCGATCAACGACAGCACGCTCGCGCGCGTAAGTGCCGACGTGACGTAGACAACCTCAAGCGTGGTCGCCCACTCGGTGAACTCAGGCCGGTAGCGCAGGTCCGTGCCGCCGCGGCCGACGCGCACGACGTCCTCGCGCATCTTCGGCTCGCCGATGATCCGAGCGAGCGCTTGCCCGTCCTTGCCGACCTCGCCGCGCATGAAGAGGAACTGCCGCAGGCCGACCTTTGTGACGTCCTTGCCGTAGAAGCGGCTCGCCTCAACCGTGGCAGCCTTGAACGCCACGACGGGAATGCCGTCACCGCCGTCATGGAAGCGGTAGCGTGCGGCCTCGTACTCGGCCTCGGGGTCCTTCGGCTGCTTCGGGGTCTTGCGCCCCTGCATCGCGTCGAGCATCTGCCGCTTCGCCTTCTCGCTGAAGCGGTGCACGATCAGCGGTGTCGTCCCGATGATCGGCACGCTGATGACCTCGACTGCGATGCGGTCGATGTGGATCGCCGCGACGTCAGGGGTGGCGCTGTTGGCCTTGCCGTTGCTGCTGGTCACCGTGGTAGCCACGATGGGTCCTTTCTGCCCTCAGCCCAGGGCAGAGTTCTCAGATGACCCGGCGAGCGGGGCTGCGCCCGCCGGGGGTTTCCGCCCGTGAGGGCGAAGTCTTAGGGGGCGGCTGCAGTGCCGCCCTGCGCGTTCGCGCCGAACATCGGCGCCCGCCCGTTGCGATCAGGCGGCGGGGACACGCGACCCTCGCCGTCCTCGTCGATGAGCCGCATCTCCTCCTCGACGCGATCCTCGTCCCATTCCACGTTGAGTCTTTCGACAGCGGTCCGTCGCGCTTCCAGGCGAGCGCCGACAAGCTGCGCGTGCCGCGTCGCCTCCTCGCCCTCGTCCTCCGGCAGGATGCTCGTCCGGATCACCACGGGCGGCTCCTCCGGGCGCTTCCAGTCGTGTCCGCACCCACCGGACTCCTCCGCGAGCGCGTCGACGAGCTGCACGGCGCGCAGGATCTTCGGGAGCGCGTCATCCCACGCCCGGGCCTTCCCGTCCGCCGCGAGCACGCTGTCCATCAGCCGCGCGCGCAACGCCGGGCCCGTCGCCGCGTCCTCCGTGTGCCGGCCGACCAGCTGCGGCGCGACACGGCAGCGCGTCAGGATCTTGTCCGTCAGGCCGCCGTCCCACGCGAGCATCGCGTCCGCCCACGTGTCCGAGAACTCCAGCACGCCCATCGGCTTGGAGTCGCCCATGTCGTCCGCGCCGGCCGCGGTCGTCGCCGGGGCCATGAACGCGTCCGGGAGGCTCATGCGACGCCGCCGCTGGTAGTCCAGGTCGCTCTCGCCCTCCCGCTGCGGTGACGCCATCGCGCTGACGACGTCCGCGGCGATCACGGCGCGCTTCTGCATCGTCAGCTCGACGTTGCGGCCACCGATACTCGCCACCTTGTTCAGTTCGTACAGCAGGTCGCGGACACCGGCGTACTGGGAGCGGCCGAGGCGCCCGGCGCGACCGTTCGCGACACGCCCGGCGAGCATCAGCGGCACGGCGCGACCCGACCGGGTGCGGACCTCGAGGCCGTGCTGCCACTCGTCGGGCAGGTCCGCGGTCGCCTCGTGAGCGGTGAGCGGCTCGCGTTCGCCGAGCTTCGCACGCTCGCCCTTGTAGAGCAGGTTGCGGGTCATGCCGCCGGTCTGGATCTCGACGTAGCGCCAGCGGGTATCGTCGCCATCCGTGACGCCACGACCGACGCGCCACATGCGCGTACCGGGCGGGTCGGCGTCATCGCCGACGCGGACGACGGGAGCGTCGGGGGTGAGGTCGTCGAGGTCGTAGATGAACGCGGCGGCGAGCAGCTTCTTGCCGCGGTAGAGAGGGACGACGTTCGCGCGGGAGTGCCACTCGACGACGGGGTGCTCGTACGCATCCCGGTCGACGTAGATGCGCCACCACACCTCCCCTTCGGCGACGCACCGGCCGGCGGCGGCCTGCAGCTCACCGGGTAGGTCGTTCTCCTCGACGACGTCGTCGAGGAGTTCCTGGTCGCCCTGTTGGCCGTCGCCTTCGGGGGCCTCGAAGTCGGTTTCGGCGCCGAAGATCAGGTCGGCGAACGCGTCCTTGATGCGTTCGGGGAGCGGGTCGACGACGTACGGGAGGTGCTGGTGGCGGCCGTCCTGCCAGCCGATGACGGCTTGGAGGACGTGGCTGTCGCTTTCGCTGAACGCGGCCCATTCGGCGACGCGGGCGATGACGGGCTGCTCGTGCTTGAGTGGCCATTCGTCGCCGGCTTCGAGCATGTCCTGCAGCGTGTCGGCGTACTCGCGGCTCATCCGTCCTCCGTCGTGGTGCGCGCCTCCGGCAGTCGCGCGAGCCTGAGCGCCTCCGCGAGCGCGGACCGGACCGCCCACCGGACGCGCTCGTCGAGCGGCTCGGGGCCGGGGACGACGCGGCACGCGCTCTCGATCTCCTGTCGGTCCTCGCCGCGGAGGACGACGCGGACGGCCTGGTAGATGCGGCCGTCGGCGTGGACGACGTCGCCGTCGGTGTCGGTCTCGGGGACTTCGTAGCCGAGGCGGATGGCTTCGCCGACGAGTTCGGTGAGCGGCGGCGGCATCCGCAGCCGGTGCGTGGTCACAGTGATCCGCTCGCGGCGAGGATCACCTGAACGTCGGCCGGCAGTTCCCTGGACGGCGTCAGCGGGTCGATGCCGAGCGCGCGCAGCGTGTTCTCTCGGCGCAGCGCGCGGACCTCGTCGTGGAACTCGCGTGCACGGTCCTCCCAGAAGCAGCCGCGGCACTTGCCGTCGAGATGGATCAGCTCGATGCCGCAGGACCCGCAGATCGGCGTGACGGGTTGGCGCTGGCGGCGGAGCATCACATCTCGTCCTGCGGCCCGGCGCCGGCGCCCGCCGCGGCGCGCGGCCGCCCGCGCTTCGGCTGCTGCTCGCGGATCGCCTGCGCCGCCTGCTCGCGGCGTTCCTTCAGCTCGATGCCGCGGCAGAACGGGTGGTAGTCGACGTAATGGCCGTGCTCCTCGCCGTCCTGCGCGGGCACCCAGGCGCGGGTGATGCCCTGCTCCTGGTCGTCGATGTTGTTGGTGTCGATGGTGTGCCCGCACCGCTTGCAGGTCGAGATCATCAGGCCGCCACCTTCCTCGTCGTTTCCACGCCCACCCGGAACCGGTTCGCTGCCGTCACCACAAGCGCGACGAGCGCGTCCGGGCCGTGCTGGTCGTCGTCCTTCCACCACGCGCCCGTCGGGTCCTCCGGGTCGCGCTTGATCTGCTTCAGCTGTCGCAGCAGCACCGGGCAGTGCTGGCTGATCGCGAGCTGCTGCACCCGGCCCTCGTGCGTGTGGCGAGCGAGACGCCGCAGGTAGCTGCAGCCGACGCCCTTGAACGACCGCCGCGCCCCGGTCGCGGTCCGTGGCGCCTGCGCGCCGAACGGGATGCTCTTCGCCGCGGGCCGCCGGAACCCGAGCAACCGATCAGCGGTCGCGTTGAACGTCCGCTGCGACTGCACGCCGGCCGCATCGAAGAACACGCGTCCCCACGGCCACTCCCACTCGTTCAACGCCAGCATCCGGAGCGTCTTCTCGGACGGCTCCCCGCCGTAGTCCACGAACTCCCGGGCGACGAAGAACCCGCCGGCCTCCAGCGGCCATCCGAGGATCGCGTGCGTCGACTCCCCCCAGTCGACGCCGAGATGCAGCACGCCGCCGGCCGGCTCCGGCATCGTGCCGTCGGCGAGCATGCCCTCGAACTCGCGACCGCGCTCCGCGACGGCGGAGAGATGCTGGTCATCGAAGTACCAGTCGCCGGGCTGCCGGGCGTCCCAGTCGCCGTGCAGCAGTTGCGCGCGGACCTCCGGTTCGAGCGCGGCGAGCGGCGCAGCGTACGCGTCCTGGTCGACGCTCGGGTTGTCCGGCAGCCTGGCGGGGATGAAGATGCGGGCGCGAGCCTTCTCCGGCGTGTCCTCCGGGTCGTCGGCGGCGGGGAGCCGGTCGATGAATCGGCGCTTCACCCAGTCATGGCCGGGCCCGCCGGGGTTGCTCGCGGCGCGCATCCGCAGCGGCACCCGAGCGAGCGGCCCGTCCGCGGGCTTGCGCAGGCGGCTGAACAGCAGCCGGTACCACGCTTCGGGGAACCCGGTGAGCTCGTCCCAGCCGATGAACTGCCACTCCGACCCGTAGTAGCGGCGGATGTGCGTCTCGGTCTCGCCGTGCCCGAACACGAGCTTCGCGCCGGACGGGAAGCTGTAGGTGGTCTTGTCGCCGCGCCAGTGCGCGTCCGTGTCGGCGAGCCACATGTGCGCACGGTGAACCAGGCCGCCGGGAAGCTCGTGCTCCGGCAGCGTGCGGCGCAACAGTAGTGCGCTGTAGCCGGGGACGTGCGCGTACTGCAGGGCGGCCATGAGGAGCGCGTCGGATTTCCCGCCGCCGACGGCGCCGCCGTAGAACGCTTCGAGGCAGTCGAGCCAGAGGAACGCTTCTTGCGGCGGGTGCGGGTAGTGCGGCGTGTACGGGCGGGCAAGCGGGACGCCGAGCGGCGTGACGAGGTAGCGGTCAGTGGCGGCCGTTGCCGTTGTGGTGGCCGTTGCCATTCGTGCTCCCGGGGATGGCGCCGGCGGTCGCGAGGAGTTGGGCGGCGCGGGCGGCTCGGTCGGCGCCGTCGGTGGGGACGGTGAGCGTGATGGGGCCGCCGTCGGGGCCGGTGACTTCGGTGGCTTGCCGTGGCTTGCCGTACGCGCGGTCGAGCAGTTCGCGGGCGGCGGCGATGCGGATCGCGTGGTCGGCGACGAACTCGACGGTCGCGTCGTCTCCGCTGCCGACGACGACGCCGCGTTCGGCGATGAGCGCGTCGATGAGCGCGGCGATGACGGGTTCCATGTCCCGCTCGATGCGTTCGCGGAGGACATCGACGACGCGGGGGCGCGGAGGGCGGCCGGAGCCGGGCTGCGCGCCGCTGAACCTAGCCTTTTCTCGGGCTTCCAGGTCGTGCGCGAGGCACTTGTCGCCCGTGGTGAGCGCCCATGCGCGGCAGGGCTTCCCGGCCCTTGTTGTGGCGGTGCAGCAGCGCTTCATGTGGTCATTCCCCGCTGTCCGGCGCGTCGGGCGCCATCGGCTGTCGCTTGCGTGAGGCGAGTCGCGCCCATCCACCGAAGATGCGGCGACAGGTGCCCGCGGCGAGGAGGTACGCGGCGATGAGCAGGACGGTGGCGAAGTCGCGGCAGGAGACGGTGGTCATCGCGGGAGTGGGGCTTGGGCGTTGGCGACGCCGACGGGCTTGCCGTGTTTCGCTTCGCAGTCGAGGACCGCTGAGCCGACTTGCTCGTACCGGTATCCGGTGGCGTAGATGATGGTGTTGCCGCGCGGGTCGGTGTAGGTGATGACTTGTTGCGGCAGGAGGCCGTCGGGGTCCTGCTGGGGCACGGGTGCCTCCCGTGGATCGGCTACGACACGAGGCGGCGAAGGTGCGGCGCGTCACGCAGAAGCGCTCGGATGCGCATTCGCTGCTCAGCGGTTCCGCGAATGTCGCGGACGACAAGATGGTCTGCCTCACCGAGCGCGAGCCGGCGCCTGATGTGCACCACGCCGCCGTGGCCAGCTTCGCGCCACTCGCCGAGTGCCGCGTCGCCGACGCCTTGGAGCATTCGCTCGGCCATAGCCCAGGACATCGCTGGAGTTGCTCCTCGTGCGCTTGCGTGCCACACGGGCCCGCCGAATCCCATGTCGAGTCACTCGTAGCCCGCGTTGACGGTGAGAACGACCGACCCGAGGGGTGTTCTCGTGCCGAAACGAGGGTGGGCGCATTCTTCGGCGAGTAAAGCGACGTGCGCGAGTGCTGTCCGCTGCGCCTTGGTCACGCGTTCGCCTCCGTGTGCCGCCGGAGCGCTTCGATGTCCGCGATGGTCAGCAGCGCGGCGAGCGCGCGGAGCGCTTCGTCGGGGGTCGCGCCGTACGCCTCCGGGCTGCCGATCGCGGCGACGTCGATGCGGGCGGCCCACCGGGGGCGGGTCGGAGTGTGGAAGCGGTAGAGGCGGATGGGGACGCTTCCGAGGTGCCCGCTCGCGGCGTCGCGCGGGGTCATGCGGGCAGGGGCCGGGTACGGCGTGCTTCGGGGCGACCCGCGGTACGCGCGGGCGAAGGGCCTCTGACGCTCGCGGTGCAGTGTACCCACCAGTCGGACGGCTTCATGCAGCCTCACGGTGAGCCTTGCGTTCCGCGCGCCGCAGCTCCATGAGAACGGCACTATCGGAGCGGCCGTGCTGAAGCATCTTGCGGACGAGTTTGATCTCGTCCGCGGCATTGCGGTAAGCGACCGGATTGTCGTACAGGGCCCTGAGGCGATCCTCCGCCGCGAGAAGCTCCCGGTCGCGTTGCACACTGCGATGGTGCTTCAACCGCCGCTGATCGGCCCGGGCGCGCTGCCGCGCGAGTTCCTGGTCGTCTACCGCCTCGTGCTCGGAGCGGACCGCGCGAGCGGGGTTGATGGTGTAGCCGCGGTCCTGCTCTGAGTCGCCGGCGCGGCCGGGCTTCGCGTCGAGGAACCGCTGCGTGAGCGGGGTGAGCGTGAGGACCCACGCCTGCTTGTGGCCATGACGGGCCTGGAAGCGCTCGAGGGCCTGCGCGGGAGTGACGGTCCAGCACAGCCGGCGCCCGTACGGGGCGGCGACGGCGTCGAGCGCGACGAGAGCGGTGACGCGAGCGGGGCGCGTGAGGGCGCCCATGTCGCAGTGCGGGCACGCAACCCATTCCTCGGAGTCGGGGTCGCTCGGGTCGTGGTCGGGATTCGGGACGATGGCCTGGTCGGCGTCGCAGACGTCGCACGGGACGGTCTCGGCGGGCGGCCAGCCGCGGTCGTAGCGGCACAGCCAGTGCTCAGCGAACGCGTGGAGAGTCGGGTGCCCTTCGGCGCGCGCGTCGGCGGCGGTGATGGTGTTGAGCGTCTGCCGGGCGCGGGCGGCGACGCGCACCCACCCGAGCTCGGGTTCGCCTTGGGCGGACCGGAGCGAGTGGACCTCGCCGACGTCGTACGGGCAGGGGTGGGGGCAGTTGAACTCGCGGTTGATGCGCAACGGGATGCGGTGCTCGGTCTTCTCGCCGCGCAGGACCTTCCGGGCGAGGGCTGCCGGGAGGATCACGCGTCTTCCTTCGGTGCGGCGCCGCGGGCGATGGCTCGAGCGATGTACGCCGGCACGTTCGTGCTCATGGCGCGGGCTCCGGGGGACGCCACCGGCAGCGATAACACCCGACGATGGTGGCGACCGTTGCCGGAACCGCTGGGCTCCACAGTTCGTCTTCGTCGCAGCGCGGGCAGTACGGCCACCCATCGGGTCGGAAACGCTTGTAGCTCACCTCTCCGCCCCTGTTCTCCGTGCTCATGGCGTTGGCTCCCCGGGGGAAACGGGTCCGGAGAGGACGCAGACGAGCCAGCCGACATGCCCGGCGGTCTCGCCACAGACGCACTTGTCACTCGCCGCAGCCACCCGCAGGAGCTCGGCTACCTCAGCGAGCGACTTCGTCTTCCCAGAAGATGGGTTAGCGGACATTGAGGTCCACCAGATCGAGCGGCAGTAGTTCGTAGGACGGCACCGGATAGGACTCCGAGTAGGCGTCGGGCACATGCGGGATCACTACGTACACGCCATCGACGGCCGGTGGCCCGCTCATGCCGCAGAGCCACTGATGCACCGGGCACGCCTCAGTGTTCGTGCCCGCCTCACGCTCGTCGTCGGTGTGCGCGAGGCGGAAATCCTCTCGGCCCACATCGACAAGATGCACATGGCATGCTCGCCGCTCTCGCTGTAGGGCGAGCAGCGATTCGAGCGAATGCCCGCTCCCCGCCATTCCGTCCCCTTCGGTCATCGGTGCGGCTCCTTCCTCGGGGGCTCCACGATCACGACGCCACCGCCCAAGCTGCCATGGCAGGCACAGCAAGCGCAGTCCCGATCACGAGCCAATCCCGTACGAATCCCCGCTCCGGACCATC
>DATMVH010000458.1:0-6818 GCA_035563395.1 Solirubrobacteraceae bacterium | reverse complement strand
ATCCCGGCGATTACGCGCTGCACGACCGCGTCGGCGACGAGTTGCCCGGCGCCGCGCTCGCCGCCGCCGGCCTCGCCGACGACGCCGACACGGACCTCGTGCTGCTCTGCGTCCCGGCCGGTGAGGGCGAGACGGCGCTCGCCGACGCCGCCGGCGCGTACCTCTCGCGCCGCACGGCGTCGGGGGAGCTCGGCTGGCTTCCGCCGGTCGACCCCGGCGACGCGCCGTCGGTGCTTGCCGAGCTCGCGGCCGCGGCCGGCCTCGGCGCGCCGGTCGTTCCCGCCGCCGCGCGCTGAACGCCCGCGGGTGTCAGCGTGCGGCCGCGCGCGCTCAAGACCGCGGCGCGGCGGCCGACCGCAGGGACGTGACTGCTTCCGCTCCCGCGCGCCCGCGCATCCTCTGCTACGCGCCCTACAACCGCTGGGCCCTGCACGGGCTGTGGGAGATGACGGTCCTCCACGCCGCCCGCCTGCGCGGCGCCGACGTGCACTACGTCCTCTGCGACGGGCTCTACGCCGAGTGCGACCAGTTCTGGGCGGCCACGGAGCCGCGGCCCAGGAACGCCTGCCTCCAGTGCCAGGCGGCGCAGACGCAGCTCGTCGGCAAGCTCGGCATGGACTTCACCTGGCTCGGCCGCTACCTCACGCTCGAGGAGCCGCGGATCGCGCGCGCGTGGGTCGCCGGCCTCTCGCGCGACGAGCTGCTCTCGGCGCGCTACGGCGACTGGGACGTCGCCGCCTGGGTCCGGGGCTCGCTCCACTCGCACTTCCGCACGTCCTCGCTCGACCCCGCCGACCCGAAGGTCGAGGACGCGGTGCGCGGCTACCTCTACAGCGGGCTCGTGGCCTGCTTCGCGCTCGACCGCCTGCTCGAGGACCAGCAGCCGGACGTGCTGTTCCTCTTCAACGGCCGCCAGTCCTCCACGCGGGTGGCGCGGGAGCTCGCCGGGCGGCGCGGGATCCGCACCGTCTGCCACGAGCGCGGCCCGCGCCGGGAGACGCTCGCCCTGGCGGTCGACACCGACTCCGTCTCGCTCGAGCCCGTTCGCCGCTACTGGGAGGAGTGGGGCGACGTCCCGCTCACGGAGCCGGAGCTCGAGGCCATCGTCGCGCACCTGCACGAGCGCGAGCACGGCCGCGGCCTCGGCTGGAAGGCGTTCACCACCGCGCCGCAGCCGCTCGCGGAGGTGCGCGCGGCGCTCGGCCTGTCGCCCGAGCGCCCGACGTGGGTGCTCTACACCTCATCCGACGACGAGGTGGTCTCGGAGGCGTCCTACCGCGGCGCGTTCGCGCGGCAGATCGAGTGGGTCGAGCGCTCCGTCGCGTTCGCCCGCGCGCACCCCGAGATCGACCTCGTCATCCGCGTGCACCCGAACACGGGCAGCCGGCGCTCGACCGGCGCGAACCGCCGCCAGCTCGGCGAGCTCGCGCGGCTTCGGGCCGGCCTCCCGGCGAACGTCCGCATGGTCGACGCCACGGACGACGTGAGCTCCTACACGCTGATGGAGATCGCCACCGTGGGCCTCGTCTACCACAGCACGGCCGGCCTGGAGCTCGCCTGCAAGGGCAAGGCGACCGTGGTGGGCGCCGGCAACGCCGTCGCCGGGCTCCCGTTCGTCGAGACCGTCGAGCACGCCGACACGTACGACGCGCTGCTGGAGGCGATGCTCGAGATCCCCGCCGGCGCCACCTCGACGGAAGTCGCCCGCCTCGCGCACCGCTTCGCGTACGGCCTGTTCTTCCGCCGCTGCATCGAGTTCCCGCTCGTCGGCATGCCGTCGGCCTCCGTGGGCGAGCCGCGCTGGCGGCGCATCTCGGACCTCAAGCCGGGAAGCGACCCGGGCCTGGACCGCTGCGTCCGGGTCCTCGTGGACGGCGAGGCCGTCTGCCCGCCGCCGGACGCCGCCGCGCGCGCCCGCTCGGACGCCGCGGAGCTCGCCTGGTTCGGCGCCCCGCCGCGCCCGTTCACCGGTCTCGCGTTCGCCGAGGAGCTCATCGCCGACGCCTCGCTGCTGCGGGCGTGGGCCGAGGCGTTCCCCGCGGGCGCCGGCCACACGCTCGTCATCCAGACGCCGCCCGGCGCGACGGACCGCCTCGTGGACGCGGTCGGCCGCGCGGGCCTCGGCGACGACGACGGCCCCGACCTCGTGGCCGTCGACGCCGAGCCCGGCGCGCTCGGCCCGGTCGACGTCGTGCTCTCTGCCCGGGCCTGCGCGGAGGTCGACGCGCCGCACGTCGGCTCGGGCGCGGTGGACGCCCTGCGGGCGCTCGCCGCGGCCCGGACGGCCTGAGCCCTCAGGCCTCCCAGCCCGGCTCGGCGGCGCCGCGGTCGGCGGCGCGCCGCCCGGGCGGGAGCGACTTCGCCATCGCGCGCAGCTCCTCCGGGCCGAGCCAGCGGTCGTTGTCGTCGGACGCGTAGCGGAAGCCGTCCGGCAGCGGCCGGGCGCCCGCGGGCGGCGCGACGTCCCACGTGGCGCGCTGGGGCATGATCACGTAGCGGTCGTCGAGGTCGAAGGAGTGGCGCGCCTCGTCCTCGGTCAGGAGCACCTCGTGGAGCTTCTCCCCGGGCCGGATGCCGATGACGCGCCGCTCGGCGTCCGGCGCGAGCGCCGCCGCGACGTCGACGATGCGCATGCTCGGGATCTTCGGCACGAAGGTCTCCCCGCCGCGGACGAGCGGCAGGGAGCTGAGAACGAACTCCACCGCCTGCTCCAGCGTGATCCAGAAGCGCGTCATGCGCTCGTCCGTGATCGAGACCACGCCCGTGCTCGCCTGCTGCTTGAAGATGGGGATGACGCTGCCGCGGCTGCCGACGACGTTGCCGTAGCGGACGGACGCGAAGCGCGCCGGGCCGCCGGCGGCGTAGACGTTCGCCTGGGCGACGATCTTCTCGGCGCAGAGCTTCGTCGCCCCGTAGAGGTTGACCGGGTTCACCGCCTTGTCCGTGCTGAGCGCGATGGTCAGCGGGACGCCGTTGTCGATCGCCGCGGAGATGACGTTCTCCGCGCCGACGACGTTCGTCTGCACGGCCTCGAACGGGTTGTACTCGCAGGCCGGGACCTGCTTGAGCGCCGCCGCGTGGACGATGACATCGACGCCGCGCGTGGCGACGCGGAGGCGCTCGCGGTCGCGCACGTCGCCGAGCAGCAGGCGGATCCGGTCGTCGGGGAACGCGCGCTCCAGCTCCGACTGCTTGAGCTCGTCGCGGCTGAAGACCCGGACGGCCTCGACGTCGTGGCGCTCGAGCACCGTGCGGAGGAAGGCGCGGCCGAACGACCCGGTGGCGCCGGTGACGAGGAGGGTCTTGCCGGAGAGGTCCATGGGGGGTGGCGCCGGGGGTCGCGCGTGGCGGGCAGTCTACGGCGCCGCGCGGACGCGGGCCTGCCAGCATGCCGGGGCGTGCGCAGGGTGCTGATCGTGCAGGCGCGGATGACCTCCACCCGGCTGCCGGGAAAGGTGCTGATGGACCTGGCCGGCCGCCCCATGCTCGAGCGCCAGATCGAGCGCCTGCGGCGCTGCCGGCGGGCCGACGACATCGTCCTGGCCACGACGGCGAACGCCGCCGACGATCCGCTGGCGGCGCTGGCGCGGCGCCTCGACGTGCGCTGCCACCGCGGGAGCGAGCACGACGTCCTGTCGCGCTACGTGGACGCCGCGCGGGACGCCCGCGCCGACGTGGTCGTCCGGCTCACCTCCGACTGCCCGCTCGTCGACCCGGAAGAGACCGACCTCGTGATCGCGGCGCTGGAGGAGCGCCGCGACGCCTGCGACTACGCGTCCAACATCGGCCACCGGGACCTGCCGCGCGGCCTCGACGCGGAGGCGCTCTGGCGCGACGTGCTCGAGCGCGCCGGGCGCCTCGCCACGTCGGCCGCCGCGCGCGAGCACGTCACGTGGCACATCCACGCCGAGTGCCCCCAGCTCTACCTCCGCCACGCCGTCCGCCGGCCGTACGCGGCGGGCGACCTCCGCTGGACGGTCGACACGCCGGAGGACCTCGCGCTCGTGCGCGAGCTCTACGCCGGCCTCGGGCTCGCCGACGAGCCGCGGCCGTTTCCGGAGGTCCTCGCCTTCGTGCGCGCGAACCCGGCGCTGGCGGCGCTCAACGCGGGCATCGAGCAGAAGCGGCCCGCGGGCTGAGCCCGCCGGGCCGGACATGTCCGAGCGGCGACGCGCGCCCCCGCCTACGATCCGCGGCGTGCTGATCCCGTACGGGCGGCAATCGATCTCGGACGAGGACGTCGAAGCCGTCGTCGCCGTGCTCCGCGGCGAGCGGCTGACCCAGGGCCCGGCCGTCGCCGCGTTCGAGGAGGCCGTGGCGGCCGCGTGCGACGTCCCGTACGCGGTGGCGTTCTCCTCCGGCACCGCGGCGCTCCACGGGGCCGCCTTCGCGGCCGGCGTCGCCCCGGGGGACGAGGTGGTGACGAGCGCGATCACCTTCGCGGCGAGCGCGAACTGCGCCGCCTACCTCGGTGCGGTGCCGCGCTTCGCGGACATCGAGCGCGCGACGTGGAACGTCGGGGCGGAGACCGTGGCGGCGGCCGTGTCGGAGCGCACGCGCGCCGTCGTCCCGGTGCACTTCGCCGGGCTGCCCGCGCCGGTGGCGGAGATCCGGGCCGCGGTCGGCGACGAGGTCCGGATCGTCGAGGACGCGGCCCACGCGCTCGGGGCGCTGACGCCCGACGGTCCCGTCGGGGCTTGCCGCCACGCCGACATGGCCGTCTTCTCCTTCCACCCGGTCAAGGCGATCACGAGCGCGGAAGGCGGGATGGTGACCACGCGCGACCCCGGCCTGCGCGACCGGCTCGCGCTGTTCCGCACGCACGGGATCCGGCGCGCGGGCGGCGATCGGGGCGGCTGGGTGCAGGAGCAGCACGCGCTCGGCTTCAACTACCGCCTCAGCGACGTGCACAGCGCGCTCGGCCGCTCCCAGACGACGCGGCTCGAGGCGTTCATCGCCGAGCGGAACGCGGTGGCGGCGCGCTACCGGGCGGCGCTCGCGGACGTGGACGCGCTCGAGCTGCCGCCGGCCGCTCCCGACGGCACGCGGCACGCCTACCACCTGTTCGTCGTGCGCCACCGCGACGGCGCGCCCGCGCGGCGCGTGCTGTACGACCGCTTGCACGCGGCGGGCGTGCTGGCGCAGGTGCACTACCTCCCCGTGTACCGGCATCCGTACTACGAGGAGACGTGGGGCTACGAGGCCGGCCTGTGCCCCGAGGCCGAGCGCTACCACGACGGCTGCCTCTCGCTGCCCTGCTATCCGGGGCTGGGCGAGGAGGACCAGGACCGCGTGATCGCCGCCGTGAAGGAGGCGGTGTAGATGGAGTTCCGAATCGGGAACCGGCCCGTCGGGCCGGGGCACCCGACCTACGTCATCGCCGAGGCGGGGGCGAACCACAACCGCGACCTCGGCACCGCCCGCGAGCTGATCGACGTCGCCGCGGACGCCGGCGCCGACGCCGTCAAGTTCCAGACCTACTCGGGCGCGAGCATCTACTCGACCAAGACGCCCCGCTTCGACTACCTCGCGCCCGTCACGGACAAGCCGCCGAGCGAGCTGCTCGAGGACATCTCGCTGCCGCGCGAATGGCAGCCGGGGCTCGCCGCCTACGCGCGCGAGCGCGGGATCGACTTCTTCTCCACGCCGTTCGACTTCGACGCCGTGCGCGAGCTCGACGCGCTCGACGTGCCGGTGCTGAAGGTCGCCTCGTTCGAGCTCGTCGACCTGACGCTGATCCGGCGGGTGGCGGAGACCGGGCGCCCGCTGATCCTCTCCACCGGCATGGCGGTCATGGGCGAGATCGAGGACGCGCTGCGCGCGGCGCGGGAGGCGGGCGCGTCGGCGATCGGCCTGATGCAGTGCACGTCGGTCTACCCGGCGCCTGCCGAGCGGATCAACCTGCGGGCGATGGCCACGATGGAGCGCGCCTTCGGCGTCCCGGTGGGGCTGTCGGACCACTCGCTCGGGACGGCCGTGCCGATCGCGGCCGCCGCGCTCGGCGCGGCGTTCGTCGAGAAGCACTACACGCTCTCGCGCGCCATGGAGGGCCCCGACCATCCGTTCGCGCTCGAGCCGGACGAGCTGCGCGCGATGGTCGCGGGAATCCGCGAGGCGCAGGCGGCGCTCGGCAACGGGCGCAAGGAGGGCCCCTCGCCGGAGGAGGCGGGCGAGATGTACGTCCTCGGCCGCCGGAGCCTCATCGCGGTGCGCGAGCTGCCCGCGGGCACGGTGCTCGAGCGGGACATGATCACCGTCAAGCGGCCCGGGTTCGGCATCCCGCCGAAGCACCTGGACCTCGTCGTCGGGCGTCCGCTGAAGGTCGCCGTCGAGGCCGACGAGATCCTCACCTGGGACATGGTGTGACGCCGGCCGTCACCCTCCTCGCCGACGCGGGGGAGGGGGCAGGGCTCGGCCATGTCGCCCGCTGCAGCGCGATCGCGGCGGCGCTGCGGGCGCGCGGCGTCACGGCGTCGTGCCTGGCGCTGGGCGGCGAGGCGCCCGCGGTCGACGGGGTCGCGTGGACGCCGGCGGGCGCGCTCGCGGACGTCGAACCGCGACACGGGCACGCAGTGCTGGTCGACAGCTACCGCACGGGCGTGGGGGACGTGGAGGCCTTCGCTGCGCGTCACGCGGTCGCCGTGCTCCACGATCAGGGCGAGCCGCCGGCCGGCGCGCGGCTCGTGATCGCCGTCGGGGGAGCGCCCGAGGTCGTCGCGGCGCCGTGCCGCGTGGTCGCCGGGCTCGCCTACGCGCCGCTGCGCGCGCCGTTCTGGGACGTCCCGCCGCGCATCGTGCGCGACGCGGTCGCGCGCGTG
>DATMVH010000457.1:0-6445 GCA_035563395.1 Solirubrobacteraceae bacterium | reverse complement strand
GTTGGGCTCGCCGAGGAGCAGGTCGAGGACCACGAGCTGGCAGCGGCCAGCGCGGGGCCCTGCACGCCGTCGGGCGCGGAGTCGACCACGAAGCCGAGGCGTAGCAAACGCGCGATACGGAGTGCCTGATGCACGCCGCGGGTCCGCAGGTGGCAGCGCTCCACCTTCCAGCGCGGATGGCGGGCTATCCTGGCGCCCTTGCCAGCCGCCGCCGACACGCCCCCGCCCGAAGCCCGTGGCTCGCTCCTGCAGATCGGCGAGGTCGCGGAGCGCGTCGGGTTGAGCCTGCGCACCGTGCGCTACTACGAGGAAGTCGGGCTGCTCACGCCGAGCGCGCGCACGCCCGGCGGCTTCCGGCTCTACTCCGAGGAGGACGTCGAGCGGCTCGCCGTCCTCAAGGGGATGAAGCCGTTCGGGCTCACCCTCGAGGAGATCCGCGAGCTCATGCAGCTGCTGGACGGCGACGAGGGCGCCGGCCGCGACGCGGTCGAGGCCGCGCTGCGGCGGTACGCCGACCGGGCCGAGGCGCGGGTGCGCGAGCTGCACGCCCACGCGGCGGAGGTGCGCCGCCTGCGGATCCGGATCGGCGACCGGCTCGGCGAGCTCCGCGACGACGGGTGACGGTCAGCGGACGGACCGCACCGGCGGCCCGTCCAACCTCCGGGCGTCTCGCGCGTCCCTCCCCGTGAAGGTCGGCGCGGGGAAGGCCGGGGACACGGAGGTCGCCCGGTCTTCCCGGCCGCGCCTGCGCCCCGTCAGGCCGCTCGCGTCGTCGCGCGCTGTGAGCGCGGCGGCGCGGGCGTGAAGCGCGTCGCCACCGCGAGCAGCAGGAAGAGGATCCCGAGCACGACGAAGAACGCGGACGCCGTGTCGTCGTCGTTGAAGCCGAACACGAACGGGGACGCGATCAGCAGCACGCCGATCAGGTAGTCGAGCATCGCGTGCGCGACGACCGGGATCGACTTCACGATGCCCGTCGTCCAGGCGGTGAAGGCGGCCAGCAGGAGCACGCCGACGCCTAGGCCGATCGCGAGCGCCGTCGCCGCGTCCTCCTCGAACGACAGCACGAGCGGCGCGGCGATCAGCACGCACGCCACCACGTAGTCGAGCACGCCGTGGACGACGGGGGGAACGGGCCCGCGCTTGAACATCGGCTCGACGGTACCCGGACCGCTACCCGAAGAACACCTCGGCCGTCTCCAGGAGCGCCGGGTCGAGCAGCTTGGGCTCGGCGAGCGCCTGGTCGAGCGGCACGCGCACGACCTCGGTGCCGTGCAGCGCGACCATCTTCCCGAAGTCCCCGTCGTTGACCGCGTCGATGGCCGCCACGCCGAACCGCGAGCCGAGCACCCGGTCGTAGGCGACCGGCGTGCCGCCCCGCTGCACGTGGCCGAGAATCGTCATCCGCGACTCGAAGCCCGTGCGCCGCTCGATCTCGCGCTCGAGCCGGATGGCGATGCCGCCAAGCCGGACGTGCCCGAATGCGTCCGTGGTGTCGAACTCCGATTGCAGGCCGCCGTCCTTCGGCGTCGCGCCCTCGGCGACCACGACGATGGAGAAGTTCGCGCCGCCCGCGTGCCGGCGCCGGAGGCGCTCGCACACCTCGTCGATGTCGAAGGGGCGCTCGGGGACGAGGACGACGTCGGCGCCGCCCGCCATGCCCGAGTACGCGGCGATCCAACCCGCGTGACGGCCCATCACCTCGACGACGATCACGCGGTTGTGGGACTCGGCCGTCGTGTGCAGGCGGTCGATGGCGTCCGTGGCGATCTGCACGGCCGTCTGGAAGCCGAAGGTGAAGTCCGTGCCCGCGAGGTCGTTGTCGATCGTCTTCGGCACGCCGACGACGTGGATGCCTTCGTCGTGGAGCTTGCGCGCGACGCCGAGCGTGTCCTCCCCGCCGATCGGCACGAGCGCCTCGACGCCGAGTCGCTCGAGGCTCTCCCGGACGCGCTCGAGGCCGTTCTCCTGCTTGAAGACGTTCGTCCGCGAGGTTCCGAGGATGGTGCCGCCCCGGTGGAGGATCCCGCGCGTGTTGCCGTGCGTCAGCTCGACGGCGTCGCCCGCCAGCACGCCGGCCCACCCGTAGCGGAACCCGAGGAACTCGTCCCCGTAGTGGTTGATCCCCTTGCGCACGACGGCGCGGATCACGGCGTTGAGTCCGGGGCAGTCGCCGCCGCCGGTGAGCAGTCCGATGCGAGCCATGGCGCGGAAACCCTAGATCACCGCGGTAGCGCGGCGGATCGGCGGCCGGGCCGCGGGGCGCGGCGGCGCCTCGCGACCCGGGCGTGCGCGGTTCAGGCCTCCGCGGGCCGCGGCTCGTGCGCGAGCCGCGGCAACCACGACAGCCTCTCCGGCAGGTACCAGTTCCACTCGCCGAGGAGCTTCATCGTCGCCGGGAGGAGCACGGCCCGCACGATCGTCGCGTCGATCAGGACCGCCACGGCGAGGCCGATGCCCATCTGCTTGAACTCGAGCATCGAGAGCGTCGCGAACACGGAGAAGACGGCGACCATGACGACCGCGGCGCTCGTGACCACGCCGGCCGTGCTCTTGATGCCGTGCGCGACCGCGCGGTCCGTGCTCATCCCGCGGTCCACCGCCTCGCGGACCCGGCTGAGGATGAACACGTGGTAGTCCATCGACAGGCCGAAGAGGATCACGAAGAGGAACAGCGGCAGCCACGACGTGATCCCGCCGACCGACTGGTAGTCGAGCACGCCCTCGAGCCGGCCGTCCTGGAAGACGAGCTTCAGCACGCCGTAGGCCGCGCCGACGGACAGCAGGTTGAGCACGATGGCCTTGATCGGGATGACGATCGAGCGGAAGGTGACGAGCAGCAGGACGAACGCGAGCGAGAGGACGAACGCGAAGACGATCGGCAGGTGCGACCGCATGACGTCGTTGAAGTCCTTCGACCCGGCGGTGAACCCGGTGACCGCCACCTCGGCGCCGGGCAGCCGGCCGACGGTCGCCGGCACGACGTCCTCGCGCAGCACCTCGAGCGAGCGCTCCGAGGCGGCGTCGGTGCCGTCGCCCTTGACGGCGAGCGTGACGGTGGCGACGGTCTTGGCCGGGTTGACCTCGACGTTCGACGGCAGCATGAGCTCGCCGGTGGCGACGGCCTGACGCTGGAGGTCCGCGATCGCCGTCCGCACCTCCGGCGTCGTGACGTCGTGCGCCTTGACCACCGTGACGGCGGGCACGGGGCCGCCGGGGAACGCGGCCTGGATCTTGTCGTAGGCCTGCATGACCTCGATGTCGCGCGGAAGGCCGGCGACGCCGGGGTTGACGGTCTTCATCGAGAGCGCCGGGATGCTCAGTGCCGCGAGGAGGCCGCCGGCCAGCACCACGGCCACGACCGGGCGCTTCAGCACGCGGTCGAGGACGGCGCCCCACACGCGCGACTCGCCGCGCGTGCGGTGGCGGCGCTTGGCGATGTAGGGCACGCGGCCCTTCTCGGTCCAGCCCTTGCGGGAGAGGAACGAGAGCATCGCGGGGAGCACCGTCACCGAGCCGAGCACGGCGACGGCCACGACGAGGATCGTGCCGATGCCGAACGAGACGAAGACGGCGTTGCCGGCCAGGAACATGCCCGCCATCGCCGCCATCACCGTGAGGCCGGAGATGAGCACCGCACGCCCGGAGGTTGCGGCGGCCGCCTCGAGCGCGGCCTCCGGCGCGCGGCCGGCGTCGCGCTCCTCCATCTCGCGGCGGAGGTAGAACATCACGTAGTCCACGCCGACGGCGAGGCCCACGAGCAGGACGACGCTCGAGACGTTCTGGTCGAGCGCATGGAGCTGGCTCACGGGCCCGAGCAGGCCGATCGTGCCCATCACCGCCGTCGCGCCGAGCAGCAGCGGCAGGCCCGCGGCGACGAGCGCGCCGAACGCGACGAGCAGGATGACGAGCGTGATGGGGAGGGAGAGGAACTCGGCCTTCCGGAAGTCGTCGTCGAGCGCCTGGCTGAGGCCGCGCTCGGCCGACGCGTCCCCGAACTGGGCGATGACCGCCTCGGGATGCGCGCGCTGGAGCGCCGCGGTGGTGGCGAGCGGCGCGGCCACGGTGTCCTTCGCGGTGTCCTCGTCGCCGGGCAGCTCGAAGTCGACGAGCACGGACCGGCGGTCCGCGGAGACGTTGCCGGCGTGCGCGGGATCGAGCGGGCTCTCGACGTTCGCCACGCCCTTCGTGGCCTCGAGCCGGTCGACGACGTCGCGGACGATCGCCGTGAAGCCGGGATCGCCGACGCGGAGGTCGCCCTTGCCCTGGACGAGCACGGTCTCGCCGGTCTGGTCCGGGAAGCCCGCGTCCGCGACGATCTGATCGCCGCGCCGCGACTCGCCGTTGCCCATGTCCTCGTCGGCGAGCGTCTTCTGCCCGACGGCGCCCCCGATCACGGTGGCGAGGATCACGAAGAGGAACCATCCGGCGATGGCCTTCTTGCGATGCCGCGCGCTCCAGCGGCCGGCGCGTGCGGCGAAACTGCGACTCGTCATGTGGGGAGCACCTCGGGGAGACGGGACTGCGAGAGCTTGCGTCGCAGCGTCACACCGCCCCCGGTGCCCTCCAATGCGGGTGCCCTGGCCTCCCACGGTGCGGCGAACCCCACCCTCACGGTGGGGACCGCCGAGCGCTGATACTCCTAAAGCAGGATGATCAGCAGGATGATGATGATGAGCAGCGTGCCGATCCCGATGTACATGTCACGACACGTACCCTCGCGCGCGCGTGGTCAGTCATGCGGAGGCTGGACCGCCGGGTCGGCGTGCGGGTGCCATACTGTCCGGCGCACGGGGGCGTAGCTCAGTCGGTTAGAGCGCCGGCCTGTCACGCCGGAGGTCGCGGGTTCGAGTCCCGTCGCTCCCGTCCCACCGGTCGGCCAGATACGACGCGCGCCACTTCTCCTCGCCGGCGGCGCGCCGACCGGTCGTCGAGGTCGCGGCCTGGATGGGCCACTCGCTCCGCGCCGGTCAACACGACGTCGCGCACGTACGCGCACGCGACAGGGGAGCATCGGGATGCCGCGATCGCCGAGCTCGAGCGCTTTCAGGCCTTGCGACTGCCTTGCTCGCGGTAGATGGAGCGGTAGCGGATGCCTTGCAGGACGACGCCGATCCGGGTGCCGATCTCGATCCAAGCCGTCGGCCCGTCGATACGCGCGTAGAAGCGCTGCTCTCAGTGTCGGGACCGCCGGCGTACGCGAACGCGGTATCGGGCACGGAGGACGCGCGACCGTACGCGGCCATCGCATCGGCGGCCATCGCGAGCGAAATCCTGGCGCGTGCTCAGGCAGATCGGGCCGCGCCGAGCTGCGCGAGCCGCGCCGCGCTCTCGCGGTCCATCGGCAGGAAGGTCTCGATGGCAAGGTTCGCCGCCGTGACGTCGAGCGGGGCTCCGAGCGTGGCGATGACCGTGAACAGCTCGACCTCGCCCAGGGGAGTCTGCAGCCTCAGCGAGACCACCGGCTGGGTGGCCGGACCGGCCGGCGGCTCGTCAGGGAGGTAGGACTCGACCTCCCCGACGAGCATTGCGAGGGCCGGATCGGCGTCCTCGCGGCTCCTGCGCTTCAGCCGGTGGATCAGCGGCGCGTTGCAGGCGGCGGTCATCGAGGAGATCCGCGGGAGGCCGCCCGGGTGAACGCCGAGGCGGAGCACGTTGATCGGTGGCTCGAGGAGCTGCGGGTCGACGCCGTCCCAGAGCAGCGACGCGGCGCCATTGGACTCGATGACGTTCCAGAGCCCGTCGACGATCAAGGCCGGGTTCGGCTCGTGGGCCTCGAGCAGCCGCCCGAGCGACTCGCGAAGCGGCTGCATCACCTCCCCGTCGTAGGGCTGCTGAAGATAGGGAGGCGCAAAGCCGCCCGCGAGCAGCAGCCGGTTGCGCTCGGCGATCGGCAGATCGAGCTGCTGGGCGAGGTGGACGAGGAGCTGGCGACTCGGGCTGGACCGACCGGTTTCGACGAAGCTGAGGTGCTTGGTCGAGACGTTCGCGTCCAGGGCGAGATCGAGCTGGCTGAGGCCGCGTCGCGTGCGCCAGAAACGGATCAACTCGCCCGCGGTGCGGGGCTCCTGTCCGGTCTGGACGACCACCCCGCGGAAGTTAGCGGGGCGTCCGATCCCGCTCGATCACCTCGTGGTGAAGCCGCCCGGCGTTACACGAGAGGTAATCGACGCCGAGTCCTTCCAGCGCAACCGTTGAGGCGAGGCAACCAGAGGATCAACGGAGGCAACCGATGACGCACGCACAGGATCTCCTCGGGATCTCATCCCGGAGCGCGGCCGAGCTGGCGGAGCAGTACGTCGCGCTCTGGAACGAGCCCGATGCCCACCGGCGCCGGGGGATGATCGCCAAGCTCTGGACGGAGCACGGGAGGCACATCCTCCAGCCGCCGCAGGAGATCCGCGCGATCGCGGCGCAACCGGGGATCGCCATGACGGCGATCCTC
>DATMVH010000456.1:0-2926 GCA_035563395.1 Solirubrobacteraceae bacterium | reverse complement strand
GAGCTCGCGCTCGCGCAGCCTCGCCACGGCGCCGCACACCCGCGCGGCGACCTCCTCGGGCACGCCGGGCAGCCGGGTGCGGACGATCTCGGCCTCGCGCTCGGGCGTCGGGTAGTCGATCCAGTGGTAGAGGCAGCGGCGCTTCAGCGCGTCGTGCAGCTCGCGCGTGCGGTTGGAGGTGAGCACGACGAGCGGGCGCTGCCGCGCCGTGACGGTTCCCAGCTCCGGGATGGTGATCGCGAAGTCCGCGAGGAACTCGAGCAGGAAGGCCTCGAACTCGTCGTCGGCGCGGTCGACCTCGTCGATCAGCAGGACGACCGGCCGCGCCGGATCGGACTCCAGCGCCTCGAGCAGCGGCCGCCGCAGGAGGAACTCGCGCCCGAACAGCTCGCGCGCCTCGGCGCCGGCCTCCGCGGCGCGGATGGCGAGCAGCTGGCGCTGGTAGTCCCAGTCGTAGACGGCGTGGTGGAGGTCGATCCCCTCGTGGCACTGCAGGCGGATCAGCCGCGCGTCCTGCGCCTGCGCGAGCGCGCGCGCGACCTCCGTCTTGCCCACGCCGGCCTCCCCCTCGAGCAGCACGGGCTGCTCGAGGGTGGCGGCGAGGAAGACGGCGGTGGCGAGGCCCCGGTCGGGGAGGTATCCCACCCCGGCCAGGGCCCGCTCGACCTCCTCGACGGCGGCGAAGGTCACGCCGCCGCGACGGCGTCCTCCAGCGCGCGCCGGCACATCACGCGCGCCAGGTGGCGCTTGAAGTCCGCCGTGGCGTTGAGGTCCTCCGGCGGGTCGGTGCCCTCCGCGGCCTGCTCCGCCGCGGCGGCGATCGCCTGCGCGTCGAGCCCGCGGCCGCGCAGCGCCGCTTCCGCCGCGGTCGCGCGCAGCGGCACGGAGCCCATGTTGGTCAGCGCGATCCGGACGTCCTCGCACGTCCCGTCCGCGGCCCTGCTGACCAGTGCCGACACGGCGACCATCGCCCAGTCCTCGGCGCGGCGGTTGAACTTCTGGTAGCCGAAGCCGTAGCCGTCGAGCGCCGGGATACGCACCTCCGTGATGATCTCGTCCGGCGCGAGCGAGGACGTCAGGTAGTCCTGGAACAGGTCGGCGGCGGCGATCTCGCGCTGGCCGCCCGGCCCCTGCGCCGTCACCGAGCCCTCGGCGGCCAGCAGGATCGCCGGCATGTCGGACGCCGGGTCGGCGTGCGCGAGCGTGCCGCCGAGGGTGCCCCGGTTGCGCACCTGCGGGTCGGCGATGGTGCCGGCCGCGCGGGCGGCGAGCCCGAGCTCCGGCGAGAACTCCACGGTGCGGTGCGTGGTCATGGCGCCGATCCGGAAGTGCCCGTCCTCCCGCTGGACGCCGTGGAGGCCCGGCACCCTCCGCAGGTCGACGACGAGCGCAGGCGCCGCCAGGCGGAGCTTCATCAGCGGGATCAGGGAGTGGCCGCCGGCGAGCACCTTGGCGTCCTCGCCGCCCTCCGACAGCACGCGGATTGCGTCGTCGAGGCTTTCCGGCGCCGCGTAGTCGAACTCGGGCGGGATCACAGCTGCCCCCCTTCCGGCGTCGTCGGCCCGAACCCGGGGCCGCGCCCCTGCTCGTCGAGCTCCCGTCCCTGCTCCGTCGGGCGCGGCCCCCCGCCGGACCCCTGCGCCTCCTGGATCGCCTGCCACACGCGCATGGGCGTGTAGGGCAGGTTGATGAAGGTGACGCCGAGCGGGCGCAGGGCGTCGATCACGGCGTTGCCGATCGCCGGCGTCGCGCCGATCGTGCCGGCCTCGCCGACGCCCTTGACGCCGAGCGTGTTGACGGGCGACGGGGTCTCGGTGCGGTCGGTCTCGAACATCGGGATCTCCGCCGCGCTGGGCAGCGCGTAGTCGACGAAGGTGCCGGTGGCGAGCTGTCCCTCCGCGTCGTAGACGACCTGCTCGTAGAGCGCCTGCCCGATCGTGTGCACGATGCCGCCGTGGACCTGGCCGTCGATCAGCAGCGGGTTGATGGCCGGCCCGCAGTCGTCGACCGCGACGTAGCGGACGACCTTCACCTTGCCCGTCTCCACGTCGACGTCGACCACGCAGGCGTGCGCGCCGAACGGCCACGTGAAGTTCTCGGGGTCGTAGAACGCCGTCTCGTCGAGCCCCGGCTCGAGCCCTTCGGGAAGGTCGGTCGGGATGTAGGCCTCCGCGGCGATGTCGGCCAGCGCCATGGCCTTGTCCGGCGAGCCCTTGACCGAGAACTTCCCGTCGCGCACCTCGATGTCCTCGGGCGCCGCCTCGAGCTTGTGCGCGACGATCCGCTTCGCCTTCTCGACCACCTTGTCGGTGGCGCGCACGATCGCCTCGCCGCCCACCGCGAGCGTCCGCGAGCCGTACGTGTCCTTGCCGAAGGGGCCGGCCGCGGTGTCGCCGTGCATGATCTCGACCTGATCCGGCGTGACCCCGAGCCGGTCGGCCACGATCTGGGCGAAGCCGGTCTCGTGGCCCTGACCGTGCGGCGACGTCCCGGTGTAGGCGGCCACCGAGCCGGTCGGGAGCACGCGCACGAGCGCGGACTCGAAGTAGCCGCCCTGCAGGCCCCAGACCGGCGGGCCGAGCACGCGGGAGGGCGCCAGGCCGCAGATCTCGACGTAGGTCGAGAAGCCGATGCCGCGGTAGATGCCGCGCTCGCGCAGCTCCGCTTGCTCGCGTCGGAACGCCTCCACGTCCACGTGCTCGAGCAGCTTGGCGAGCGAGCCTTGGTAGTTGCCGGAGTCGTAGACCATCCCGTGCGGCAGCTCGGCGGGGAAGCCGTCAGCCGGGATGAAGTTCTTCCGCCGCAGCTCGAGCGGATCCATGTCGAGCTCCGCGGCGAGCTGCTCGATCAGCGTCTCGATGACGTGGATGCCCTCCGGCCGGCCCGCGCCCCGGATCGCGTCCGTGGTGAACTTGTTGGTGAACAC
>DATMVH010000455.1:0-3525 GCA_035563395.1 Solirubrobacteraceae bacterium | reverse complement strand
CGTCGGCGAGGTCGCACGCGTCGAGCACCTCGCCGACCACGGCCACGTGGTCGGCGCCGCCGCCGTGGGACGCGCAGGCGAGCGCGAGGTGCCGGTCGCCGAGCTCGAAGCGCTCGAGCACGCCGGCGCGCACGCTCCCGAGCGCCTGCAGCGGCTTGACCGCCGAGCGGGCGAACACCGCCAGGTCACGGTCGGTGCCCGTCCGCTCACCGCCGGGGCCGACCGCGCACCACGCGACGCGGTGCTCGCTCTCGCGCATCGAGCCCCGCCGCGCGACGACGCGGATCAGGAGCGCGCCTCGTCCCACCGGCCGTGGGCCTGCTCGACGATCTGGAGGGCGCGGTCGCGGTCGTACCAGCCGTCGACCTCCACCTCCTTGCCTTCTCGGTGCTTGTAGATGGAGAAGAAGTGCTCGATCTCGCCGCGCATCTGGTCCGGCAGGTCGTCGAGGTCACGCATGAAGCTCCAGTTGGGGTCCTCGTGCGGGACGCACAGGACCTTGTCGTCCTGGCCCATGTCGTCGCGCATGCGGAACACCGCGACCGCGTCGACCGGGATGACGCAGCCCGGGAACGTCGGCGCGGACACGCAGACCATCGCATCGAGCGGGTCGCCGTCCTCCCCCACGGTGTCCCGGATGAAGCCGTAGTCGGTGGGAAAGACGACGGACGAGAAGAGGAACCGGTCGAGCTTGATCGCGCCGAGGCCGGGGTCCCACTCGTACTTGTTGCGCGACCCCTTGGGGATCTCGACGAGGCAGTGGAGGGGGCGGCTCATGCGCGCCGAACCATAGTCGCGTGCTCAAGGGCTTCCGCGACTTCCTCCTGCGCGGCAACGTCGTCGACCTCGCGGTCGCGGTGGTCATGGGCGCCGCCTTCGGAGCGGTCGTGAGCGCGTTCGCGACCGACTTCATCGGCGGCCCATCGGGGCGATCGGCGGGTCGCCGGACTTCAACGACGCCGGCGTCACGGTGGGCGGCAGCAAGATCGTCTACGGCTCCACCGTCACGGCGGCGGTCAACTTCGCCATCGTGGCCGCGGTCGTCTACTTCGTCGTCGTGGTGCCCATGAACGCCGTCACGGCGCACCTCCGCGGCGGGGCCGACGCCGCGACGCCGCTGCCCTCCGACGAGGCGCGGCTGCTCACGGAGATCCGCGACCTGCTCGCGAGCGGCGCCCGCCGGCCGCCGGCGGCACCACCGGACCGCGGCCCCGCGCGGCCCGCGTGACCGATTCCCGCGGCGCCCCCGGCGACGCGCGATCCGCCCGGCCGGGACCCGCCGGACGGCATACTAGGAGCGTGCCGTCGCACTCCGCCGCCCCGCTCGACGAGCTGCTCGGGCCGTTCCGCGAGGCCCCGGACCGCAGCGCCATCCTGCTGGACGTGGACGGCGTCCTGGCGCCGATCGTGCAGCTGGCCGACGACGCCCACATGCCCGAGACGACGCGCCGGCCGCTGATCGAGGTGGCGCGGCGCTACGCCGTGGTGGCGTGCGTGTCGGGCCGCCGCGCGTCGGACGCGCGCCGGATCGTGTCGCTCGGCTCGATCGCCTATCTGGGCAACCACGGCGCGGAGGTCCTCCGTCCCGGCGCGGTCGCCGCCGAGGCCGACCGGGAGCTGCAGGCGTGGACCCGCCGCGTGCAGGGCTTCATGCGCGAGGCCTATGGCGAGGAGCTGCGCCGGCTGCGGGTGCGCCTCGAGGACAAGGAGGCGATCGTCGCGCTGCACTGGCGCGGCGTGCCCGACGAGGAGAGCGCCCAGGCGGCGATCGAGGACGTCGCGCGCCGCGCCGAGCGGGCGGGCTACAAGACGCACTGGGGCCGCAAGGTGCTCGAGATCCGCCCGCCGGTGCGCATCGACAAGGGCGTCGGCGTGACGGGGCTGCTGCGGGACCTCGACCTCGCGGCCGCCCTGTACGTCGGCGACGACACGACGGACGTGGACGCCTTCCGCGCCCTCGCCGAGCTCGTGGACGCCGGCCGGCTCGGCCGGGCGCTGCGCGTCGGCGTCAGCTCGGACGAGACGCCGCCGCCGCTCGAGGAGCAGGCGGACGTCATGGTGGACGGCACGGACGGCGTGCGCGACCTCCTGCGGGCGCTGCTCGCGTGATCCGCGGGTGCGCTTCGCCGACTTCCTCAAGGCCACGGTGCTGCTGAGCGCCGGCGGCGCCACGCTGCTCGCCGTCATCACCATCCTCGGCGCCGCGCGGGAGGCCGGGGAGTCGACGCTGACCTACGTCGGCGTCGGCTGGTGGGTCGCCGCCGCGCTCCTCGGCGCGTGGCTCGGGCGGCGCAACGAGGCCTCGCCGCCGATCGCGCGCCTGCTGGCGGAGGCGCGGATGCAGACCACGCTGCCCGAGCTGCGACCCGGGCTCACGCTGCTGAACCGCCTGTGGCCGCTGCTGTTCTCCACGCTCGGCGCGGCCATCCTCGGCCTCTTCGTCCCGCAGGTCGCCGCCATCGCGGCGGGCTTCGCGATCATCTGGGCGCTCGCGTGGCGCCGCCAGGATGCCGCGGTGACCGCCATCGAGGACCGCGACGGCTTCCGCTTCTACGTCGACCGCACGCCGCCCGTGGAGCCCATCCGGCTCATCCGCACGCCGGGGCTGAAGGGCGGCTGACGCGCTACGAGACGAGCCCGACGAGCCCGACCAGCGCCGGCGCGACGACGAGCGCGGGCAGGAAGTTGCCGACCTTCACGTCCGCCACGTCGAGCAGCTTGAGCGCGATCCCGATGATCGTCACGCCCCCGGCGGAGGTCATCACGGCCAGCGCCTCGCCGACGAGGAGGTCGTCGAAGAGCCCGGCGGCGAGCGTGATCGAGCCCTGCACCACGAGCACCGTGACCGCCGCGAGGGCGACGCCCCAGCCGAGCGCCGCGGCGAGCGCGACCGACGCGAAGCCGTCCAGCACCGCCTTCGTCGCGAGCGTCTGGTAGTCGCCCGTGAGGCCGTCCTGGATGGAGCCGACGATCGTGAGCGAGCCGACGCAGAACAGCAGCGACGCGGTGACGAAGCCCTCCGACACGGTGGAATGGCCGCGCGCGCCGGCGAGCCGCGCCTGGATGCGGTCGCCGAGCGCCTCGAGCCGCCGCTCGATCCCGATCGCCTCGCCGACGATGCCGCCGAGCAGGACGCCGCCCAGCACGTAGAGCGGCGTGGACCGCGAGGTGTCGGCCCGCCCCCACGCCAGCGCGAGGTCCACGCCGATGACGAGCGTGATCATGCCCAGCCCCACGAGGACGCGCTGCTGAACGCGCTCGGGCAGCCGCGATCCGACCGCCACGCCGATCGCCGTGCCGGCCAGGACCGTGCCGACGTTGATCAGCGTCCCTACCACGGGCGGGCACAATGGCACGCCGTGCCCCGTCCGGACGTGCTGCTCGTCTCCCTCGGCGCCACGGCGGGGCTGCGCGAGGCCGACGCCGAGCTCGCCGGCGCCATGCGGCGGGCGGGCGCCTCCGTGCGCGTCGCGCCCGTCGCGCGGGCGCGGGAATGGCGGACGATGGCGGGCGTCGACCTCGCGC
>DATMVH010000454.1:0-4922 GCA_035563395.1 Solirubrobacteraceae bacterium | reverse complement strand
CCGGCGCGGAGCCCCGCGTCGGCGGCCGCCAGGTCCGCGAGCGTCGTGTCGGCGAGGCGAGCGCGACAGGCCTGCACGACGCCGTCCCACGCCGCGTGGACGGCGCAAGCGTCCTCCCAGTGACACGGGCCGCCGCGCAGGATGCAGCGGTCGAGCACCAGCTCGCCCTCGGCGGCCTGCACGACCTCGAGCAGCGTGATCTCCGCGGGCGGCCGGCACAGGCGGTAGCCGCCGTCCGGGCCGGCCTTGGCCTCGGCCAGGCCGGCGCTCATGAGGAGCTTGAGGATCTGCGGCGTGTAGCTGACCGGGAGGTGCATCGCCGACGTGATCTCGCGGATCTTCAGATAGCGGGAAGACTCCCATCCCCCAGCCAGGAACAGGCCGGCGCGGACCGCGTAGTCACCCCGTCGTGTCAGCCGCAGATCCATCGCACCGCCTCATGTTCCCGGATCGCGCGTCAGCGCCACGACCGCTCAGGAAGGACCAGATGACCACATCGCCGCCGCGCGGCAACGGCACCCAGCTGGGACTCGCCCTGGCGGCGTTCACGGCGACGTTCTACGGCTGGGCCCTGCTCGGGCCGCTCGGGCCGGACCTGCAGGAGGACCTCGGGCTGTCGGACGTGCAGCTCTCGATCGCCGTCGCGGTGCCCGTGCTGCTCGGCTCGATCATGCGCATCCCCATGGGCGTGCTCGCCGAGCGCTACGGCGGGCGCGCCGTGTTCGCCGCCCTGCTCGCCTACAGCATCGTGCCGCTCGTCGTCCTGGGGTTCGTGCACGACTCGTTCGGCGCCATCATCGTGCTCGGCTTCCTGCTCGGCTTCGCCGGCGCCTCGTTCGCGGTCGGCGTGCCGTTCGTCAACCGCTGGTATCCGCCGGAGCGCCAGGGCGCCGCGCTCGGGATCTACGGCGCGGGCATGGGCGGCACCGTGCTCGCCGGCCTCACCGCGCCGCGCATCGCCGACGGCGCCGGCATGTCGGCGGCGTTCTTCGTCGCCGCCGGGCTGATCGCCGTCGTGCTGGTGGCGTGGATCGCCCTCGCCCGCGACGCCCCCGGGCCCCGCAAGGCGGTCTCCATGCGCGACCCCGTCGCGGTGCTCGGGACCGGCGGCCGGGCGTGGGCGCTGGTGCTGTTCTACTTCCTGGCCTTCGGCGGGTTCGTGGCCATGTACCTCTACCTGCCGAAGCTGCTCACCGGGATCCACGACCTCGAGAAGACCGACGCGGGGGCGCGTGCGGCGGGCTTCGCGCTGCTGGCGGTGATCGGCCGCCCGCTCGGCGGCGTCGCCGCCGACCGCCTCGGCGCCGAGCGCGTGCTCCGGGTCTGCTTCGCCGCCGTGCTCGTCCTCGCGGTCGGGCTCGCCATCGGCTACGAGTCCATGCCGGCGCTGACCGTGTGCTGCCTGACGATGGCGCTGTTCCTCGGGCTCGGCACCGGCGCGGTCTTCAAGCTCGTTCCCGTCTGGTATCCGGACAAGGTCGGCGCCGTCACGGGGGTGGTCGGTGCCGCCGGCGGACTCGGCGGCTTCTTCCCGCCGCTCGTCATGGGCGTGGTCAAGAGCGCGACCGGCGGCTACGCCGTCGGCTTCCTCCTCATGGGAGCCGTGGCGGTCGCGTGCCTCGTGGTGCTCGCGGCGCTCAAGGGCACCGGTCCCGCGCGGTCCGGCGTGGCGGGCTCGCGGCGCGCCGACGCACGTCAGGCGTAGAGGTCCTGCGCGGGTCCGAAGAACTCGAAGTGGATGCGGTCCTCGCGGACGCCGAGCGCGCGCAGCCCGAGCGCGAGCATCTGCATGAAGTCCTTCGAGCCGCAGAAGTAGAAGTCGGCCTCGTCGACCGGCAGCGACCGCTTGATCCAGTCGAGCGTGATCCGGCCCGCCACGTCGTAGTCCTCGCCCTGGACGTCGTCCTCGGCGGGGAGCTCGTAGAAGACGACCGAGCGCACGGCCTCGTGGGCGGCCGCGAGCGCCCGCACGCGCTCCTTCATCGCGTGATGGCGGCCGTCGAGCGCGGCGTGCACGTACCAGACGGGACGGGCCGAGCCGCCCTCGACGAGGGTCTCGAGGATGCTGAGCATCGGCGTCAGGCCGATGCCGCGGCTGAGCAGGACGACCGGGCAGGAGTCGCGCTCCTGGTAGGCGAAGTCGCCCGCCGGCGCGCGCACCTGCAGCCGCGCGCCCGGCCCGACGTGGTCGTGCAGGAAGCCCGAGGCGAGCCCCGGCGGCACGTGCGGCGCGTCCGGCGGCGCGTCCTCGCGCTTGACGGTGATGCGGCACGAGTCGCGCCCCGGCGCGCTCGAGACGGTGTAGTTGCGGACGAGCGGCCCGTGCCCCGGGACGTCGAGCCGGAGCGTGAGGTACTGGCCCGGGGCGGAGTCCATCACCGGGCCGCCGTCCGCGGGCTCGAGGTGAAAGGACGCGATCGCCTCGCTCTCGCGCACGACGCGCGCGACCACGAACTCGCGCCAGCCGGTCCAGCCGCCCGGGGCGGCGCGGCGCTGGTCGTAGAGCTCGTGCTCGCCGGCGGTCAGGATGCCGGCGAGGAACTCGTACGCCTCCGCCCAGGCCTCCATCACCTCGTCCGTCGCCGCCTGGCCGAGGACCTCGCGGAGCGCGCCGAGCAGCGCGCGGCCGACGACGGGGTAGTGCTCCGGGAGGACGCCGAGCGCCACGTGCTTCTGGGCGATCCGCTCGATCATCGGCACGAGCTCGTCGAGCCGGTCGACGTTCTCGGCATACGCGTGCAGCGCGCCGGCGAGGGCGCGCGGCTGGGCGCCCGCCTCCCCGTGGTGCGACTGGTCGAACAGCGCCTTGACGTCCTCGTCCTCGTCCTCGACGAGGATCTCGTACATCCGGCGGGCGATGTCGACGCCGCGCTCCCGGAGGATCGGCGCCGACGACTTCACGGTGCGGATCGTCCGCTCGCTCAGGATCGCGACCTCCATGGCTCCGGCGACGGTAGGCGCCGGGCCGGGCCGCGGCGTCCGGGGCTTCCCGCACGCCCGCCGCGGAGAACTACGGCCCCGATCCCATCCCCGCACATGCGCGTGGTGATCGCCGACGACAGCCTGATCGCCCGCGAGGGCATCGCGTCGCTGCTGCGCCGCGCGGGATTCGACGTCGTCGCGCAGGCCGCCTGGGGGGAGGAGCTGGTGCGCGCGGCCGCCGAGCACCGGCCGGACCTCGTGCTCGTCGCCGTGCGCATGCCACCGACGCACACGGACGAGGGGCTCGTCGCCGCGCGCGAGATCCGGACCCGTCAGCCGGAGGTCGGCGTCGTCGTGCTCTCCCAGCACGTCGAGGCCGGCATCGCCATGCGCCTGCCGGCCGAGACGCCGGACGGACTCGGGTAGTTCACCCGCCTGCTGGCCGCGCGGCACGACGACGGGCCGCTCGCCGCGCTGACCCAGCGCGAGCGCGAGGTGCTCGGCCTCGTCGCCGAGGGCCTGTCGAACACCGCCGCCGCCCAGCGGCTCGTGGTCGCCGAGGGCGGCGTCCAGAAGCACGTGACGTCGATCTTCGCCAAGCTCGGCGTGCCGGCGGGTGAGGACGTCGACCGCCGCATCGTCGCCGTCCTCTCCTACCTCGCACACGCACCGTCCTGAGCCGGCCCGGCCGCCCCGGCGCCACGGTGCCAGCATCCCGGCGGTGCGGCCGACGAGTCGGCTGCCGGTCCTGCTGTGGCCCGTCGGGGTCGCCGCCGTGGTCGCGGGCTTCGTCCTGCTGTTCGACGCGACGAGCCTGTGCCGCTCACACCGCGATGAACCCCGGCGCCCGCCCTCCCGGCGGGCGCCGGTCGTTGTCCGGTCGCGCCGTGCGCGCAATACTCGCGTGGCTGCCGGGCGCCGTACGCGGCCCGCCCACTCCGCCGCCGGTCGAGGAGGCCCTCATGCCGTCCACCGTCGCCGTGCCGGCCGTGCCCCGCCAAGCGGCACCGCTCTCGCTCGGCGGTCTCCTCGTGCTCGCGTTCGGTGCGCTCGACTTCGGGCTCGAGATGTCGATCGTGCTGCCCGCCTTGCCGGCCTTCGCGCGGGAGTACTCGGCCTCCGTCATCGCCGTGTCCTGGCTGGCGAGCGGGTTCCTGCTCGCCTCGGTCGTCGCCGTCCCGCTGCTGGGCCGTCTGGGCGACATCTTCGGCCGCCGGCGCTTGCTGTTCGTGGCGCTGAGCGCCTTCGCGCTGGGCTCGCTCGTGTGCGCGCTGGCCGACTCGATCGGCGCCGTCATCGCGGGGCGGATCGTGCAGGGCATGGGCGCGGCGATCGGCCCGCTGGCGCTCGGCATCGCGCGCGACACGCTCCCCCCCGAGCGTCTCACGCAGGGCATCGGGATCCTCGTCGGCGCGTCGGGGGCGGGAGCGGCGATCGGCTTCCTCCTCAGCGGCGCGCTCGTCGACCTCGTCTCGGTCTCGGCGATCTTCTGGTTCCTCCTGGTCGTCGCGCTGGCGCTGATGGCGGCCGCCGCGGCGCTCGTGCCCGAGTCGCCCGTGCGCGCGCGGGTCCCCGTCGACGCTGCCGGCGCCGTCGTCGTCGGAGCCGCCCTCGCGGCGCTGCTCCTCGCGATCTCGAAGGGCAACGACTGGGGCTGGACGTCGGGCCGCGTGCTCGGTCTGCTCGCCGGGGCGGCGGCGCTGCTCGCGGGCTTCGTCGCGGTCGAGCGGCGCGCCGCCGCGCCACTCGTCGACCTGCGTCTCGTCGCGCGGCGGCCGTTCGCGCAAGCGCACGTGTGCGCGTTCGGGATCGGCGCCTCGTTCGCCGTCGCGGTGATCGTCATCCCGCAGCTCGCGGCGCTGCCCGCGGTGACGGGTTACGGCCTCGGCTACACGACGACGCAAACGGGCCTCGTGCTGTTGCCGATGGCCGTCATGAGCATCGTCGCGGGGTTGCTCGGCGGCCGCTTCGCCGATGCGGCGGGCCCGCGCGCGCTCGTC
>DATMVH010000453.1:0-3210 GCA_035563395.1 Solirubrobacteraceae bacterium | reverse complement strand
CGAACGGCAGGCGCGCCGGAAGGAGCCGCTGCCGGACCTCGCGGGCCGGACCGTGGTGCTCGTCGGCGACGGGATGGCGACAGGACGGGCGGCGGTCGCGGCCTGCCGAGCGGCTCGGCAGCGCGGCGCGGCGCGCGTCGTCGCGGCCGCGCCCGTCGCGACCGCGCACGCGATGGCGCGGCTCGGCGACGAGGTGGACGAGGTGGTGTGCGTCCGCTGCGCGCCGCTCCCCGGGAGCCTGCGGGACTGGTACGACCAGCCGCTGCCGCCGCTGGAGCCCGACGCGACGGGCTGAGCCGTGGCGGATCGTGGCGCGCCTCGGGGCTGCGTCGGGTCACGCCGCGACGTCCTCCCGGCGGTTCTCGCCCGGGATCCGCCGCACGGAGCCCCAGCCCCAGCGCGCCCAGCAGACGAGCAGCGCCGCGCCGCACAGCGAGCCGAGGGAGTCGGCGATGAGGTCGCCGACGGTGTCGTCGTTGCCGAGCTGGAGCGACGAGCCGAGCGTGTTGTCCGACGCCCACTCGGCGATCTCCCACAGGCCGCCGAGCGCGACCCCGAGCGCGAAGGCGACGATGGCGATGCCGACGTAGTGGCGCAGGTGCGTCTCGTCCTTCGGGTCCGGCACGACGTCGAGGCGGGCGAGCACGATGTAGAGCGTCGGCGCGCCGAGGAAGGGCAGCGAGAAGTGCACGACGTTGTCGAACCACGCGATCTCGTCGTACAGGTGCAGCGCCTCGCCCCACGCCTGCAGCGAGAGGGCGAGCACGACGCAGAGGTCGTAGGCGCGCGGCAGCCAGGCGAGGCGGATCAGCCAGGCGACGAGGCCGGCGCCGCCGAGCAGCGCGGTGCCGCGCCAGTCCCCGGCGGCGGCGAAGCCGATCGCGCCGAGGGCGAGCAGCGCGCGCAGGGCGTCGACGGGATCGCGGATCCAGGGGTTCCAGTCCCCGAGGAGCAGCCGGCGCGCGTCCATCGAAGGCCGCCGTACCAAGGCGCGCTACCGCGCGAGCCCGGCGACGTGCCAGGGGATCCCGCGATGCGCGTACGTGCGCCGCAGGCCGCGCGCCTCCGCGACGGCGAGCATGGCCCCGGGCGGATGCGCGAACGCGCGGAACTCCTTGCCCATCACCCGCAGCGCGCCGTTTTGCACCGCGAGGAACGCGCGCGAGACCGCGTTGCGCGGCGGGTGGCTGTAGACGAGCGCGCGACGGGCGTGATCGCCCGCGGCGGTCAGGAGGCGCTCGTAGTCCGGATAGCAGCAGACGACGCGGTGGAGCACGACGATGTCGGCGGGCTCCACGTCGCCGGGCGCGGCGGCGAGGTCGTGCAGCCGCCGCTCGACGCGCGCCGGGTCGATCCCCGCCTCGCGCACGAGCCGCGCCGCCTCCGCGTCGTAGGCGGGCGAGAGCTCCAGGCAGACGGCGCGCGCGGCGCCGCGCTTGAGGAGCTCGATCTCGATCTCGCCGACCCCGCCACCGACCTCGAGCACCGTCGCGCCCTCGAGGCCGTGGCGCTCCGCGAACGCCACGATGCGCCGCGCGGACCGGTCGAGCCCGCGCCGGCGATAGCGCTGCGCGGCGCGGCGCGCGAACCTGGCGCCGAAGACGGCGTCGTAGCGGCGGGCGGACCGGCAGCACTCCATGCCGGGGACGGTACGCCCTCGGCGCCCGCGGCGGGCGCCGGCTCACCCGTCACCGAACCGACGCGCGTCACGGCGCCGCGCCGGGCGGGGGGTACGCCGGCGGCCATGGCCGGATCGCGTCGTGGAGGACCCGCCGGGCGCCCGCGGGGACGTCCGGCTGCCGCGGCGACGGCGCTGACGCAGCACCGCGGCGGAAGCGGTCCGCCGCTCGTCCTCCTGCACGGGCTCGGCTTCAGCTGGCGGTCGTGGGTGCCCGTGCTGGGCGCGCTCGAGGCGCGCCACGACGTGCTGGCGCTCGACCTGCCGGGGTTCGGCGCGGCTCCGCCGCTGAAGGACAGGCCGACGCCCGCGGCGCTCGCCGACGCCGTCGAGGCCGAGCTCGACCGGGTCGGCGCGGGCGCTCCCGCGGTCGCCGGCAACTCGCTGGGCGGCTGGATCGCACTCGAACTCGCCCGCCGTGGCCGCGCGGAGCGCGTGGTGGCGATCGCGCCGTCCGGCCTCGAGCTGCCGCACGAGCGCGCGTACGTCGTCTGGCTCAACGAGGTCATGCGCCTGCGCGCGCGTCTCGGCGCGCCGTTGGGCCGGCTGCTGACCGCGCCGCTGCCGATCCGCATCGCGATGTTCGGCGGCATGCGCACGCGCCCATGGAACGTCGACCCGGACGAGGGAGCGCGGGAGCTGGAGGCCTTCGGGCGCTCGCGGGCGTTCCAGCGCACGCTCCGGTCGACCGTCGGCGCGCGCGCCCCGGCGGGCCTGGGCGACATCGCCGTCCCGGTGCGGATCGCCTTCGGGACGCTCGACGCGATGCTCGGGGCCTACACCGCGCCGCGATTCGCCGCCGCGATCCCGCGGGCCGACCTCGTGGAGCTGCCCGGCGTGGGCCACGTCCCGATGGCCGACGACCCGGACCTCGTGGCGCGGACGATCCTCGACTTCACCGCCGCCGCCCGGCGCTGAGCGCGCGCCTATCATCCGGATTCCGATGGCGGGCGAGCCGACTTCGCAGCACCACGCGGCGGGACAGCTCCTCGCCGCGACCGCGGCGCAGCTGCGGGCGCGGCGCGACGACCTGGAGCCGCTCGTCGCGGAGTACGACCGCGTGCTGCGGATCCGCGACGCGTTCGGCGAGGTGCCGTCCGACGACTCGGCGTCGTCGCTTCCAGAGTACGCGGCGCTCGTCGGCCGCCTGCGCGTCGTGAGCGGCGAGCTCGACTCGTGGGCCGGGCGGCTCGAGCCGCTCGTGCGCGAGTACGAGCAGATCTTGCACGTGCTGCAGGCCGTGGAGGCCGCGGAGGCGCTCCCGGCACATCCCGGCGCCGCCCGTCGCCGGCCGCGCGCCGGCCGCGGCGGGGCGCGCAGCGGGGCCGGGAGTGCGCGCACGGAGGAGCTCCGCGGTCTGCTGACGGAACCGCGGGCGCGCGCCGAGATCGCCGAGCTGATGGGGCTGTCGCGGGCGCGCGTGACCGAGCTGCTCGAGCCGCTCGCGCGGACCGGCGAGGTGGTGGACATCCGAGACCCGGAGCGCCCGACGCGCAAGCTGTGGGCGCTTGCGCAGGACGCCGCGCCGGACG
>DATMVH010000452.1:0-2385 GCA_035563395.1 Solirubrobacteraceae bacterium | reverse complement strand
TGCTCGCGCTCGGCGCGCGGCCGGTCGAGGCGGTTCCGGGCGCCCTGACCTTCCGCGGCCCGCAGGACGCCGCCCGCGCCGCGGCCCTCGTCGACGCGCTCCGGCGCGGCGCGATCCGCCGCGCGGCGTTCGTCGTCCCCGCCGGGACGATCTGGCCGATGCCGCTCTACGAGCTCGCGCTGCAGGCCGCCGCCGCGCTCGCCAGCACGACGGCGGGCGGGGAGCTCACGGTCGTCACGCCGGAGGCGCGGCCGCTCGCCGCGTTCGGCGAGCAGGCGAGCGACGCCGTCGCGGCCATGCTGGCCGAGCGCGGCGTGGCGCTCCGCACGGGCACCGTCGCGCGGATCCTCGCGGACGGCCGCCTCGACCTGGGCCCGGACCGCGCGCTCGCCGCCGACGCCGCCGTCGCGCTGCCCCGGCTCGTCGGCCCGCGGCCGCGCGGCGTGCCGGCCGACGCGCTCGGCTTCGTGCCCGTCGACGCGTACACGCGCGTGCGGGAGATGGACGGCGTCCACGCCGTCGGCGACGTCGCCGCGCACGGCGTCAAGCAGGGCGGGCTGGCGGCGCAGCAGGCCGACGTCGCCGCCGCGGTCCTCGCCGCACGGGCGGGCGCGCCGGTGACACCGGAGCCGTACCACCCAGTGCTGCGCGGCCTGCTGCTGACCGGCGGTGGCGCCACGTACGTCCGCCACGACCCGGCCGGCGCGTCGCAGGTCTCCGAGGAGATGCTCTGGTGGCCGCCCGGCAAGGTCGCCGGCCGGCACCTCGGCCCGTACCTCGCCGGTCGTCTCGATCTCGGCGACCGGCCGGAGGCCGCCGCCGCCCTCGCGCGCGACGTCGCCGCCTGAACGGACCGCTACCGTAGCCGCCGTGGACGACATCCGCCTCGTGATCGCCGACGACCACGCCGTCGTCCGGTCGGGCCTGCGGATGCTGCTCGACGCCGAAGAGGGCATGCGCGTCGTCGCCGAGGCGGGCGAGATCGACACGACGAAGCGCATGGTCGCCGCGCACCGGCCGGACGTGCTCGTGCTCGACCTCAACATGCCGGGGGAGCCGAGCCTCCCCGCGATCCCGGAGCTCGCGGAGAAGACCGCGGTCGTCGTCCTCACCATGCAGAACGACCCGGCCTTCGCGCGGCAGGCGCTGCAGTCCGGCGCGCGCGGATACGTGCTCAAGGAGGCGGCCGACGACGAGCTCGTGCACGCCGTGCAGGCCGCGGCGGAGGGCCGGACGTACCTCAACCCGGAGCTCGGGGCGCGGCTCGCCGCCGCGCCGCCGGAGCCGGAGGGCCCGCCGGACGACCTGACGGAGCGCGAGGTGGAGATCCTCAAGCTGATCGCGCTCGGGCACACGAACGCCGAGATCGGCAAGCAGCTGTACCTCAGCGTGCGCACCGTCGAGTCCCACCGGGCGCACATCCAGCAGAAGATCCGCCGCACCACGCGGGCGGAGCTCGTCCGCTACGCGCTCGACCACTCGCTGATCGACTGAAGCGCGGGCCGGTCAGCGCGGGATGCGCGCGGACACGACGGTGCCCTCGGACGAGCTGACGATGTCCAGCGTGCCGCCCATGAGGGCCGCGCGCTCCCGCATCCCCGTCACGCCGAAGCCCGCGGTCGGCTGCGCGGCGTCGAACCCGCGCCCGTCGTCGGCGACGCGCACGGCGAGCGCGGCGGCGTCCTCGGCGACCGTGATCGCGACGCGCGTGGCGCCCGCGTGCTTGCCGACGTTGGTGAGGGCCTCCTGCACGAGCCGGTAGACCGCCGTCCTCAGGTCGGGGTCGAGCGTCGCCTCGTCGACGTGCACGTCGAGCGCCGTCTCGAGGCCCTCGACCTCGCGCGCGCGCAGCGCGAGCCCCTCGAGCGCGGCGACGAGCCCGAGCTGGTCGAGCGCCGCCGGGCGCAGCTCCGTGATCAGCGCGCGCAGGTTCGCGATCTCGGTGGCGACCTGCTCGGCCGCCTCCCGCGCCGCCCGCTCGAGCGTCTCGCCGCCCGCGCGGAGGCCCGACTTCAGCAACACGCCGAGCGCCGCGAGGCCCTGCAGCGTCTCGTCGTGGAGCTCGCGCGCCCAGCGGCTGCGCTCCTGCTCGGCCGACCGCAGGCTGTGGCGGAGGCGCTCGGCCTCGACCGACTGGGCCGTGGCCACCGCGGTCGCGGCGCTGGCCGCGAAGGTCGTCAGCAGCTCCTCCTCGCGGTCGCCGAAGCCCGGCTCGTCCTCCAGGCGGTCGAAGGCGCACAGCACGCCGAGCGGCCGCTCGCGGTAGCGCAGCGGCACGAGGAGCGCCGTCTCCGCGCCGACGACCCCGAGCTCCTCGTCGTGGATGCCGAGCCGCGCCGCCACGTCGCCGACGCGCTCGGCGCGCCCGGCGCGCAGCACCTCGCC
>DATMVH010000451.1:0-3075 GCA_035563395.1 Solirubrobacteraceae bacterium | reverse complement strand
AGCCGCTCGCCGTGCGCGCGGTCGGGCTCCTGCGGCAGGTAGCCCGCGGTGCCGGCGGTGAGCCGCACGGTCCCGCGGTCCGGCCGGTCGACGCCGGCGAGGAGGCGCAGCAGCGTCGACTTGCCCGCGCCGTTGGGGCCGACGACGCCGAGCACGTCGCCCGGCGCGACCGTGACCGAGACGCCGGCGAGGATCGTCGCCGCCCCAAGCGCCCTGTGCAGATCGCGTGCGATGAGGGTGCCGGCCACGCCGCCCAGCCTACGACGGCGGAGTCCGTGCCACGATGGGCCGATCGAGCTTCCCGTCATGCCGCCCGTAGCGCCGATGCTGGCCAAGCCCGCGGCCACGATCCCGCCCGGGCAGCTCTACGAGCCCAAGTGGGACGGCTTCCGCTCGATCGTGTTCCGCGACGGCGACGAGGTGGAGATCGGCAGCCGCAAGGAGCGGCCGATGACCCGCTACTTCCCCGACGTGGTGCAGGCGGTCAGGCGCGCCTTCCCGACGCGGGCCGTGGTCGACGGCGAGATCGTGATCGCCGGCGACGGCGGCCTGGACTTCCGGGCGCTCCAGCAGCGCATCCACCCGGCCGCGAGCCGCGTCGACCTGCTCGCCGCCACCACGCCTGCGAGCTTCATCGCCTTCGACCTGCTCGCGCTGGGCGGCGAGGACCTGACGGGCGAGCCGTTCGCCCGCCGCCGCGCCGCGCTCGAAGCGGCTCTGGCGGGAGCCGCGCCGCCGGTCCACCTTACGCCGGTCACCCCGAACGAAACGATCGCGCAGGCGTGGTTCGAGCGCTTCGAGGGCGCCGGGCTCGACGGGGTGATCGCCAAGCGGGCCGACCTCGCCTACGAGCCGGGCAAGCGCGTGATGACCAAGATCAAGCACGTGCGGACCGCGGACTGCGTCGTCGCGGGCTACCGGCTCCACAAGAGCGTTCCCGACGCGATCGGGTCGCTGCTGCTCGGCCTGAACGCCGACGGGGTGGCGCCGCCGTCGCAGTGGGAGGACCACGCGACCGGGCTGGTGCCCGTCGGCGTGATCGGCGCGTTCCCGGCGGCGCGCCGGCGCGCGTTGTTCGCCGAGCTCCAGCCGCTGGTGGTCGACGTCGCCGATCACCCGTGGAGCTGGGCGGCCGGCATGGCGCCGGCGGCCGACGCCGGAAGCCGCTGGAACCCCGGCAAGGACCTCTCGTTCGTGCCGCTGCGGCCGGAGCGGGTCGTCGAGGTGCGCTACGACTCCCTCGAGGGCGCGCGGTTCCGGCACCCGCCGCAGTTCGTGCGCTGGCGCCCCGATCGCGACCCGGCCTCGTGCGGCTACGCGCAGCTCGAGCAGCCGACGCCGTTCGACCTCGCCGACGTCCTCGCGGGCCGGCTCGGCGAGCGGGTCTGAACGTCGCTCAGCGGAGCTCGCTCTGGATCCGCTGGAGCGTCACGCGAGTCTCCCGCGCGACCCGGGCGGCGTCCGCGCCGGCGATCACCTCCGCGACCGCACGGGCCGTCGGCTGCTCCTCCGCCAGGACGCCGACCAGCGCACCGAAGCCGCGGCCGAAGCCCCAGCGGTCGAAGCGCTGGACGCCCTCGCCGAGCGAGGCGAGCGACTCCGGCGAGTAGAAGTCGCTGAGCGGAGCGCGCCGCTCCACGCCGCTCTCGAGCGCCGTCCACGCCTCCACGTAGGCCGTCGAGCCCGGCTCCGGCCCCATCCGCACCGGGTACTTGCCCTGCGGCGAGAGCCCGAGCCAGCGCACGTACCCGTCGGTCATCATGAACTCGGCCAGCGCCTGCGCCGCCTCCATGTCCGCGTCGGTCGTGATCACCGTGGTGCTGATGCTGCCGAACTGGCTCGGATGCCGGCCGTCCGGGTCGGCGAGGGGACCCACGAGCCCCGAGTTCTCGGCCAGGAAGGCGGGGTTGCGCGCGCACTGGGGGCACGTCGGCAGCGCGTCGTCGCGGAGCCCCGCGAGGGCGTCGAGCAGGAACGGGGACCAGAACACCATGGCGGCGCGCCCGGCGAAGTACGCGCGGCGGGTCGACTCCACGTCCTGCTCGCCGGGCACCGCGTGGTTGCGCGCGACGTCGCCGTACCACTCGAGCGCGTCCACGCATTCGGGCGCGTCGATCGTCACGGTGCCCGCGCGGTCGACGAGCTGGCAGCCGAACGCCAGGGCGACGTGCTCGAACGTCTCGGCGGTGAAGCCGTCGCCGCGCGTGGTGGGCAGGGCGATCCCCGCCATGCGCGGGCCGTCCAGCCGCTTCGCGGCCCGCGCCACGTCCGTGACGGTCTCGGGCGCGTCGAGGCCCGCGCGCTCGAAGAGGTCGCGCCGGTAGATCAGCAGCTGGCCCCAGCCGTCGCTCGGCACCCCGACCGCGTTGCCGTCGCGATTCACGAGAGCCAGCGCGCGCTGGGAGAACGTGTCGACGCCCAGCCGCTCCACGACCGCCTGCGCCGCCGCGGCGTCGAAGCGCCCGCGCGCGGCGAAGGCGTGCGCGTGGTTGAGCGACGTGCTCAGGATGACGTCCGCCAGCTCGCCGGGCGCGGTGTTCGCGACGAGATCGGCGAGCCCGTCCTCCGGCACCGCGACGAGCTCGGTCTTGATGCCCGTCCGGCGCGTGAAGTCCGCGAGGATCGCCCGCGTCGCCGCCATGCGGTCCGGCTGGTGCTCGTTGTTCCACACCGTGATCGTCCGCCCGCGCAGCGACGCGTCCGCGGCATCCTGGCCGTCGCCGCCGCAGCCGGCGACCAGCACGACGCCGGCGAGGGCACGCGCAACCCAGCCGACCAGCCGCCCCCTCACGGCAGACAGCATCCCAGAGGAGCGGCGTGCCGGGGGATCTATCGCACGAGCGCCAGGCGCCGCGCCTGGGCCGCGGCCTCGGTGCGGTTGCGCGCGCCGAGCTTCGTGAGGATGCGGCTGACGTGGTGGCCGGCCGTCTTCTCGCTGATCACCAGCGTCTGGGCGATGCGGGCGTTCGACATCCCGACGCAGAGCAGGTCGAGCACCTCGCGCTCGCGCGCGGTCAGCTCCCCGGCGCCCCGCGGGCGCGCGCCGGGGGCGGCGCCGAGGTCGCGCAGCACGCC
>DATMVH010000450.1:0-11676 GCA_035563395.1 Solirubrobacteraceae bacterium | reverse complement strand
ATCACCCCGCCGCCGCTGCCCAGCAGCGCGGTGCGGCCCTCGTAGCGCAGGCGCGCGGTGCCGCGGGTCGGGTTGGGCTCGCGCAGCGGCTCCTGCAGCCGCTCGGAGGCGGTGTAGACCATCGTGTGGCCCTCGTCCCCCTGGCTCGGCGCCTGCTGGGGGTCGCGCGCGGGCTTGACCAGACGGGCCTGGATGCCGAACTCGCCGAGCCGCAGCCGGTCGTCGGTGCGGAACGTGATCGAGGGGGCGGTGACGAGGGCGATCTTCTCCCGCCGGGCGTGCTCGAGCAGGTAGCCCGACAGCTCGTTGGCGAGGTCGTCCTCGTAGCCCTCGAACTGCTTGCGGTCCTCCGGCGAGAGCCAGACGGCGTACTCGTTCGGGGCATACACGCGCGACAGCGACTGCACCTTGTGCTCGTCCATCTCCTTCGTCAGCTTGCGCGCGATCTCCACCGGGCGAACCTCGGACTTGAAGGCGCGCGAGAACGTGCCCTCGACGAGCCCGGCGAGCTTGGATTCGAGATTGCGCAGTACGCTCATGCGCCGCTACGCGGATGTCGTGGCCATGATTGCGGGGAGACAGTACCCGGCCAGAGGTCACGGCTCCACCATCCGAGCACGACCTACGTGTGGCACCGCGACCGGGGCTTCGCGGCGCATGCCTTCACCGGCCGGACGGGCAGAACGCCAGGTGGCGGCGCGCCGGGACCGTCCATACTCTCCACATGAACCGGTGCACCGTGCGCGCCGCAAGCGGGTAGGCGCGATGAGCGTGCTGCGCAATCTCGAGTCCAAGCTCGCCGGCCTCGTCGAGGGCACGTTCTCGCGCGCCTTCAAGTCCGAGGTTCGCCCGGTCGAGATCGCGCGCAAGCTCGCCCGCGAGATGGAGGAGCACAAGGTCGTCTCCCTCAGCCGCACGTACGTGCCGAACGAGTACTCCGTCTGGCTGTCGCCCGAGGACCGCGAGCACGTGTCGAGCTACGAGGAGGAGTTGCGGCGCGAGCTGTCCGGCTATCTGCTCGAGCACGCGCGGAGGGAGCGCCTGGCGCTGCTGACCCCGCCCGAGATCGTGTTCAAGACGGACGAGCGCCTGCGGCTGGGCCAGTTCGGGATCCAGGCGCGGCTCGTGCGCCCGCACGATGACCCGGCGATGGGGGCGCGCCAGGCCGAGGAGGGGCACACGATGGTCTACTCGACCTCCGAGCGCCTGTCCGAGCCGTTGCGCGAGCCGGATCCCCGCCGCGCGACCGCGCGCCTGCGCGTCGACGGCCGCACGGAGCTCCTCGGGTCGCGGGGCGCCGTGCTCGGGCGGTCGCGCGAGTGCGACATCGTCGTCGACGACGCGAACGTCTCGCGCCGGCACGCCGAGGTCCGCCCGTCGGGCGGCTCCTGGATCGTCCGCGACCTCGGCTCCACGAACGGCGTGAAGGTCAACGGCCGGCGGCTCGATCCGTCCCGTCCCCAGTCGCTCGCGCCCGGGGACACGATCGAGCTCGGCACGTCGCGCGTCGTATTCGAGCTGGAGTAGGGCCCGCCGTGCTCGACCCCGTCGCCGTCGCGCTCAAGTTCGGGTTCCTCGCGGTGCTCTACCTCTTCCTGCTCTGGACCGTCCGCTCCGCGTGGCGCGACCTGCGCCGCAACGCCGACGTGCAGACCGCCGGCCCGGCGCCCGTGGACGCGACGGGCCTGCACGTCGCCGGGCGCGGGCCGCAGGACGACGACGGCGGCGCGCCGCTGCTGCGGGTGGACTCCGCGGCGGGGCTGCAGTCGGGCGCGGCGTTCGACCTGACCGAGGGCGCGCTGCTCGGCCGCGGCGACCAGGCCGACATCGTGCTCGAGGACTCGTTCGCGTCCGCGCGCCATGCGCGGCTCGTCCCGCACGGGGATGTCATGGTGTTGGAAGACCTCGGGTCCACGAACGGGACCTACCTGAACGGCGAGCCGCTGCGCGGTCCCCAGCCCCTCCACGTCGGCGACAGGATCCGGATCGGCGACTCCGAGTTCACCTTCGAGCGCTGACCCATGCTGCGGATCGCCGAGCACTTCCACGCCTCCGACCTGGGCCGCCAGCGCCAGGGCAACGAGGACAACTACTACGTGCGGGCGCCGCTGTTCGTGGTCGCCGACGGCATGGGCGGTGCGCAGGCGGGCGAGGTGGCGTCGGAGATGGCCGTCCGCGCGTTCGAGGGCGGGCTGCCGGACGGCGATCCGCGCGAGCGCCTCGTGCAGGTGATCGAGCGCGCGAACCGGCGCATCCACGAGCGCTCGCGCTCCGACACGCAACGCGCCGGGATGGGCACGACGCTCACGGCGGCGTACGTGGCGGACGACGCGGTCGTCGTCGCCCACGTCGGCGACTCCCGCTGCTACCTGTACCGCGGCGGCGACCTCGTGCGCCTCACGCGCGACCACTCGCTCGTGGGCGAGCTCGTCGCGCGGGGGAAGCTGACGGAGGAGCAGGCGGAGGCGCATCCGCAGCGCTCCGTCATCACCCGCGCGCTGGGCCCCGAGCCGACGGTGCAGGTCGACCTCGACGTCTATCCGGCGCGGCCGGGCGACGTGTTCCTCGTCTGCTCCGACGGCCTCACCTCGATGGTCCACGAGGCCGAGCTCAAGCGCCTGCTGGAGTCGGGCGGCTCGCTCGACGAGACCGGGCGGCGGCTGATCGCGGCGGCCAACGACGCCGGTGGCCGGGACAACATCACGGTCGTCCTGTTCCGGCTCGAGCAGGTCGACGACCGCCGCGGCCGCAACGCGGACACGGCGGCGACGGCTGAGTACCGCACCTTCGAGGACGACGCCCCGGAGGGGGACCAGGGCGCGCTCCGTCACGACGCCCGCGCGAGCGACGAGGCGGAGGCGGAGTACCGCCGGACGGGCACGGTCGCCCTCCCGGCGCTGCGCCGCAGCGAGGACCGCACGAGCACCGAGGAGCGGCGCGAGGCGGCGGCGCCGGCCCGCGAGCCTCCTCCCCGCACCGTCCCGCTGCCGGACGGCGCGCGCCCCGCGCCGCGCCGCGGCCGCCGACCGCGCCGGATCCGCCGCGCGGTCCGCAGCGTGGCCGTGGCCCTCCTCCTGCTGTCCCCCGTGCTCGTCGGGGGCTGGATGGCTTCCCGCCTCGTCTACTTCATCGGCACTGACCGCGAGGACGGGCGCACGATCACGATCTACCGCGGGCTGCCGTACGAGCTGCCCGGCGGGGTGCGGCTGTACGAGCGCTACGCCGGCTCGGGCGTGACGCTCGAGCAGGTGCCGCCCGCCCGCCGCTCGACCTTCACCGACCACAAGCTGCGGTCGCGCGACGACGCGGAGGACCTCGTCATCGCGCTCGAGAGGGGCCGGCTGGAGTGAGCGCCCGCAACCGCGAGCTGCTGGCCCTCGTCCCCGCCTCGCTCCTGCTCACCGCCGGCTTCGCTGCGATCTTCATCCAGCAGTCGGGCGTGCAGTCGGACGTCTCGCTGACGTACGGCGCCGTGTTCCTCGGCCTGTGCTTCGCCGGGCATCTCGCGATCCGTTTCACGCTGCCTCACGCGGACCCGTACCTGTTCCCGCTCGTCGCCGTCCTCGCCTGCTTCGGGCTCGTCGTGATCTACCGGCTGGACGAGGACCTCGCGCGCGAGCAGGCGCAGTGGTTCGTCGTCGGGCTCGTGCTGTTCGCCGCGACGATGGTCTTCCTGCGCGACTTCCGCGTGCTCGAGCGATACCGCTACACGGTCGCGGCCGCGGGTCTGCTGCTGCTGTTGCTGCCGCGCGTCCCGGGCATCGGCCAGCAGGTCAACGGCGCCTACCTCGGCGTCGAGCTCGGGCCGGTCTCCTTCCAGCCGGCCGAGTTCGGGAAGATCGCCATCGTCATCTTCCTCGCCGCCTACCTGCGCGACACGCGGCAGGTCCTGATCCTCGGCGCGCGGCGGTTCCTCGGCGTGACGATCCCGCCGCTGAAGCACTTCGGGCCGCTGCTCGTCGTCTGGGGCGGGGCGATGCTCATGCTCGTCTTCATCCGCGACCTCGGCTCGTCGCTGATGTTCTTCGGCGGCTTCCTCGCGCTGCTCTACGTCGCGACGAACCGCCTGTCGTTCGCGGTGATCGGGATGGGGATGTTCGCCGTGGGCGCGTGGTTCTTCGCGTCGACGGTCGGCCACGTCGAGGATCGCATCGCGACCTGGCGCGACCCGTTCGACCCGCAGCTCTACGACAAGCCCGGCGGCTCCTACCAGATCGCGCAGTCGCTGTTCGCGCAGGCCGACGGCGGGCTGTTCGGCACCGGCTTCGGACAGGCGACGCTGAACCTCCCGACGGGCCAGTCGATCCTCCCGGCGCCGCACACGGACCTGATCTACGCGGTGATCACGAACGAGCTCGGGCTCGCCGGCGCCTGCGGGCTGCTGCTCGTCTACCTGCTGTTCGTGGAGCGCGGCTTCGCCACGGCCGTGCGCGCGCAGGACTCGTTCTCGAAGCTGCTCGCCACCGGGCTGACCGCCGTGTTCGCGCTGCAGGTCTTCGTCATCGTCGGCGGCGTCACGAAGGTGATCCCGCTCACCGGGGTGACGCTGCCGTTCGTCTCGTACGGCGGCTCCTCGATCCTCGCCAACTTCATCCTGCTGGCGCTGCTGCTGCTCGTCTCCGACCGGGCCCGGAGGCCCGAGCGCACCCGGTGAACGCCCCCGTCCTCCGGCTCTACGGCCTCGTGATCGTGCTGTTCGCGGTGCTGATCGGCTTCACCTCGCGCTGGACCGTGTTCGAGGCCGAGCAGCTGCGCGACAACCCGCGCAACGCCCGCACGATCCTCGAGGAGCAGGAGATCCGCCGCGGCGCCATCCGCAGCGCCGACGGCCGCCTGCTGGCGCGCTCGGTCCGCGGCCCGGGCGAGACGTACGTGCGCCGCTACCCGACCGGCGAGCTGTTCGCGCACGCCGTCGGCTACGCCTACATCGACCTGGGCCGCGCGGGCCTCGAGCGCTCCCGCAACGACGAGCTGACCGGCCGCCGGACCGAGCTGGTCACCGCCGTGGAGTCGATCCTCGGCCGCAGCCAGGAGGGCTACGACGTCCGCACGACGCTCGACGCGGGCGCGCAGCAGACCGCCATCGCGGCGCTCGCCGGCCGCAAGGGCGCCGTCGTGGCGCTCGACGTCCACACGGGCGCCGTGCGCGTGCTCGCGTCGACCCCCGCGTACGACCCCAACCGGCTGCAGGAGGACTTCCGCCGGCTGACCACGGACGACGCCAACGCCCCGCTGCTGAACCGCGCGACCCAGAACGGCTATCCGCCCGGCTCGACGATGAAGGTCGTGACCGCCGCGGCGGCGCTCGACTCCGGCCGCTACGAGCCGGGGTCGGTGGTGGACGGCAACAACGGGAAGATCGTCTCGGGCGTGCCGCTGAACAACTTCGGCGGCCAGAGCTTCGGCGCGATCGACCTCACCACGGCGCTGACCAACTCGGTCAACACCGTCTGGGCCGAGGTCGGCCTCGAGGTCGGCCGGCGCCGGATGCAGGCCTACATGGAGCGCTTCGGGTTCTACGCGAAGCCGCCGATGGACTACCCGGAAGACCAGATGTCGGCGTCGGGCGTGCGCAAGCGCGGCAGGCTCACCCCCGTGACGCGTCGCGAAGTCGACCTGGGCCGCGTCGCGATCGGCCAGGGCGACCTGTTCGCGACGCCGCTGCAGATGGCCGAGGTGGCGGCCACGATCGCCAACGGCGGCCGCCGCATGAAGCCGTACCTGATGAGCCGGGCGATCGACGCGGACGGGCGCACCGTGGAGGAGGCGGAGCCGGAGGTCGCGGCCCGCGTCGTCTCCCGCGGCACCGCCGAGGAGCTCACCGCGATGATGAAGCAGGTCGTGCGCGAGGGCACGGGCACGGCGGCCGCGCTCGGCGGCGTCGAGGTGGCCGGCAAGACCGGCACCGCCGAGCTCAACCTGTCCGGCCTCAACCAGCCCTGGTTCATCGGTTTCACCTCCGACGTGGCGGTGGCGGTCACCCTGGAGCGCGTCCAGGGCGGCACGGGCGGCACGGTCGCCGCGCCGATCGCCAAGGCCGTCCTCGAGGCGCTGGGGTCGCGCCAGTGACTGGCATCGCGCGCGACATGCTGATCGACGGCCGCTACCGGGTCGTCAACCGCATCGGCTCGGGCGGGATGGCCGACGTCTGGTGCGCCGACGACACGCAGCTCGGCCGCAAGGTCGCGCTCAAGCTGCTCCACCCGCGCTTCGCCCGCGACGAGGAGTTCGTCGAGCGCTTCCGCCGCGAGGCCTCGAGCGCGGCCGGGCTCCAGCACCCGAACGTCGTCGGCGTCTTCGACCGCGGCGAGTGGGACGGCACGTACTACATCGCGATGGAGTACCTGCCGGGCCGCTCGCTCAAGCAGCTGGTCCATGACCACGGGGCGCTCGACCCGGCGCTGGCGGTCTCCCTCGTCGTGCAGATCCTCAAGGCCGCCCGCTTCGCGCATCGCCGCGGGATCGTCCACCGCGACATCAAGCCGCACAACGTCATCGTCGACGACGAGGGGCGCGCGAAGGTCACGGACTTCGGGATCGCCCGGGCCGGCGCGTCGGACATGACCGAGACCGGCTCGATCATGGGGACGGCGCAGTACCTGTCGCCGGAGCAGGCCCAGGGCCATCCGGTCGACGCGCGCAGCGACCTCTACTCGATCGGCGTCGTCCTCTACGAGCTGCTGACCGGCCACGTGCCGTTCACGGGCGAGTCGCCCGTGACGATCGCCCTCAAGCACGTCTCCGAGGACCCCGTGCCGCCGGCCCAGCTCAATCCCGACGTCCCGCCCGCGCTCGACGCGGTCGTCATGCACGCGCTCGAGAAGGACCCGGCCCGCCGCTTCCAGGACGCCGACGCGTTCGCGGCCGCCCTCCAGCACGCGATGGCGGGCGACGGGCGCACCGCCGCGACGCTGCCCGAGCGCGACCCGGTCGCGGCGCTGGAGGCCGCCGACCGGCGCACGTGGCGCACGGTCATCGTGTGGATCCTGATCCTGCTCGCGCTGGCGGGGGCCGGCCTCGGCGCCTGGCTGCTGCTGCGCGCGGAGCCGCGCGTCGTGCCCGACGTGACCGGCCGGCAGGGCGACGCCGCCGCCCAGACGCTGCAGAACCGCGGCTTCGAGGTGCGCATCCTCACCGTCCAGTCCGCGACGGTCGAGCGCGACCGCGTCGTCTCGCAGGAGCCGCTTGCCGGCGAGGAGGCGCCGGAGGGCTCGACGGTGACGATCTCCGTGTCCGGCGGTCCGGGCGAAGCGCCGGTCCCGGCCGTCGTCGGCTTGACGCGCACCGCCGCGGAGGCGCAGTTGCAGGACGCGGGGTTCCGGGTGCGCGTGCGGCGCGAGTTCTCAGACTCCGTCGAGCGCCGCCGCGTGATCGAGGCCTCGCCGCCGGAGGGCTCCGTGGTCGAGCGCGGCACGCGCGTGACGCTCGTCGTGTCCCGCGGGCAGGAGCTCGTCGAGGTGCCCAACCTCGTCGGCGCCTCGCGCGCGTCCGCCGAGCGCGCGCTGGCCGCGGCCGGGCTCGTGGCGGAGGTCTCCGAGCAGGAGTCGACGGACACCGAGCCCGGGCTCGTCATCGAGCAGGACCCGGCGGCGGGGGCCTCCGTGCCCAGGGACAGCACCGTGGCCTTCGTCGTCGCCATCGCGCCGCCCGAGGTCGAGGTGCCGGACGTCACGACCGCCGGCGTGCCGGTGGACGAGGCCGTCGCCTCGCTCGAGGAGCTCGGGTTCGAGGTCGTCGTCCGCGACGAGGCGGTCCCCGACCCGACGCAGGACGGCATCGTGGTCGGGCAGGACCCGGCGCCCGGCGCGACCGCGCCGCCCGGCTCGCAGGTCGTCATCCGCGTCGGCCGGCTCGCCGAGCCGACTCCCACGCCCGTCCCCACGCCCGAGGTGCCGGCTCCGTGAGGGTCGCGGTCCTGCAGGGCGGCCGGTCGTCCGAGCACGAGATCTCCCTGACCTCCGCGGCGGCGGTCATGGACGGCGTCGCGGCGGCGGGGCACGACGTCGTCCCGGTCCTGCTCGGGCGCGACGGCGCGTGGAGCGGGCCGGACGGGGAGGAGCTCGCGCTGCGCCCCGGGGGCGGGCTGCTGGACGCGGACGTGGCCTTCCCGGTCCTGCACGGGCCGTTCGGGGAGGACGGCACGGTGCAGGGGCTGCTCGAGCTGCTCGACGTGCCGTACGTCGGCGCCGGCGTGCTCGCGTCCTCGCTCTGCATGGACAAGATCGTCTTCAAGGACGTCATGGCCGCGGCCGGCGTGCCGCAGGTCCGCTACCGCGGCGTCCGCGAGGCGCGCTGGCGGGTGGACCCGGGCGCCGTGCGCGCCGAGCTCGCGGAGCTGGGCCTGCCGCTGTTCGTCAAGCCCGCCCGCCTCGGCTCCTCGGTGGGCATCGCCAAGGTCGAGGACGCCGGGGCGCTCGGCGAGGCGCTGGAGAGCGCGTTCGCCCACGACGGCCTGGTGATCGCCGAGGCGTTCTCGGACGGCCTCGAGGTCGAGTGCGCGGTGATGGGCCTCGACGACCCGCGGGCGTCGGTGCCGGGCGAGATCGTGCTGCTCAAGGGCGCGGGCTGGTACGACTTCGAGGCGAAGTACGCCGACGGCGGGATGGAGCTGCAGGTGCCGGCGCGGGTGGAGGACGACGTGGCCGAGACGGTGCGCCGCCTCGCCGTGGAGACCTTCGCGCGGGTCGGCTGCGCGGGCCTCGCGCGCGTCGACTTCTTCGTGGAGGACGGCGGGCGCGTGCTGGTCAACGAGCTCAACACGCTGCCCGGGATGACGCCCACGAGCGCGTTCCCGAAGCTGTGGGCGGCGGCCGGCGTCCCGTGGGCGGAGGTGTGCGACCGGCTGCTCGGCTGGGCCGTGGATCGCCACCGCGCCGAGCGCGCGGGCCACGCGTTCTAGGACTCGGCGCGCTCCGGGGCGGAGAACGAGGCCGGGCCACGCCTCCGTCGCTCACTCGCGCTCGGGCGCGAACAGCGTGGCCTGCGTGATCTCCACGCGACCCTCGTCGGGCGGCAGCTGGGTGATCCACACGAGGTAGTAGCGGAACGACCGTCCGCCGGTCTGCAGGTCGAAGCGCATCTTGCGCCGGACGACGGCGCCGCCGCCGACCCGCGTCCAGACCGGGCTCGGCCACTCGGCCTCCGGCGGGCGCTCGCGGGCGGCGAAGAGCTCCATGCGCCAGCCGGGCCTCGGGGTCTGGATCTCCACCGCGGTCGCGTCCACGCGCGGCTCCGCGTCGACGTAGAGGCCGACGCCCGGCTCGCCGCGCGGCTTGTTGAGCACGTTGTTCGTGTACGTCTCGGTCGTCCACTGCGTGCCGGGGTCCTGGTCGACGGCGAGGCGCGCCTCCTCCGGGTGCTCCGTCTGGTCGGCGAGCGGGTCGAAGTCGTGCGCCGAGGTGCGCTTCACCGACACGATGCGCTCGCCGGGCGGCGCCACGATCCGCCCCGCGCCGGCGCCGCGCTGCGTGCGGTCGACCCCTTCCTTCGCGAGCAGGTAGAGCACGGCGCCCGACAGCGCGATCAGCCCCGCGAGGACGACGACCGGGATGCGGAGGCGCAGCCGCAGCGGCAGGCGCCGCTGCTTCGCCGCGGGCAGCGTCCGCAGGACGGCCGTGGCCTCGCCCGTCGCCTGGCCGGTGCGCGACAGCTCGAGCGCGAGCGCGTCCTCGAGGTCGGCCACGACGCTCGCCGCATCGGGGTGGCGGTGGCCGAGGTCCTTGTCCGTCATCCGGTCGAGCACGGCCGCGAGCCCGGCGGAGACCTCCGGGCGGAGCTCCTGGACGTCCGGCATGTCCTCGCGCACGTGCTTCATCGCCACGGACACCTGGTTCTCGCCGTGGAACGGCACGTCGCCGGTGAGCATCTCGAACAGCACGACGCCGAGCGAGTAGATGTCGCTCTGGCCGTTGACGTCGTGGCCGAGCGCCTGCTCCGGCGACACGTAGTCGGTCGTGCCGAGCACCCGGCCGTCGGCGGTCAGGCCGTCGTCGTCGAGCGAGCGGGCGATGCCGAAGTCCGTGACCTTGGCCGAGCCCTCCTCGTCCACGAGCACGTTCTGCGGCTTGATGTCGCGGTGGACGATGCCGCGGGCGTGCGCCGCGCCCAGCGCGCGAGCGATCTCGATGGCGTACGCGATCGCCTCGTCGACCGGGAGGCGGCCCATGCGGCGGATGCGGGTCTTGAGCGTCTCGCCCTCGACGTACTCGAAGACGATGAACGGCCGGCCGTCCTCCTCGCCCGCGTCGATCACCCCGACGATGTGCGGATGGCTGAGCTGGGCGACCGAGCGGGCCTCGCGGCGGAAGCGCTCGAGCTGGTCGGAGTCCGAGGCGATCTCGCGGTGCATGAGCTTCACCGCGACCAGCCGCTCCAGCGTCATGTCGAACGCGCGGTAGACCGTCGACATCCCGCCGGCGCCGATCCGGGCGTCGAGCCGGTACCGCCCGCCCAAGGACATGCCCACCAGCGTGCTCATCCGCTCGTTCGTATTGTGGCCGATGTGGGTCGACTCTCCATCACGTCGTGTCACCGATCCGTGGTGTGCGTGGTCGTGGGGCCCGGAGCCCTCGGTGGCGCAGCCTCCTCCGGGAGTTCGGCGCCGAGGTCCGGATCACCTACGTGACGGCGATCCCGCGCGAGCGCAGGTGCTCGCGCAGCCGCAGGAGCGCGAGGTCCTTCGCCTTCGCCTCCAGCATGACGTCGAAGTCGAGGCCGGCGGCCGTCTCCCGGACGAACTGCTCGAAGGCGATCGGGTCGATCGTGTCCGCGTGCGCGCGGAGCTGGGGCAGCACCCACGACCGCTCCACCCGCCGGCCGACGCGGACCCGGCGCTCCTCCATCGCCGTCTTCGGCGTCGAGTAGTGGATTTTCGGCCGCACGCCGGCCGGCCACGTCGACAGGGCCAGCTCGAGCGCCGCCCGGTCGGGGATGCCGTCGGGGTCGTGGCAGTGGTGGTGGAGGATGTCCCAGACCACCTTCAGGCCGGTGCGGCGGTGGAGCGCCATGACGTGCCCGAGGCCGAACGTGCGGTCGTCGTTCTCGATCGCGAGCCGCTCGCGCGCGCGGTCCGAGACGCGCGCGAGCCCGGCCTCGAAGCGGTCCATCGCCGCGTCGAGGCCGCCCGCGGCCCCGCCGACGTGCAGGACGCAGACCGCCTCCGGCCCGAGCTCCATCGCGTCGAGGATCGCCGCCTGCAGCTTCACGTCGCGGACCGCGGCCGCCTGCACGTCCGCATCGCCGGAGTTGAGCACGACGTACTGGCTCGGATGGGTCGAGAGGCGCACGCCGGCGGCCCGGGCGGACGCGCCGAGCGCCGCCAGGTCGTTCCGGCACTCCTCGACCTGCCCGTGGAACTGCGGCAGATCGGGGTGCGTGGCGTACGGCGCGAGCGACGCGGTCATCCGGTACATGCCGATCCCGTGGCGCTCGCAGTAGCCGATCACCGCGTGCAGCGCCTCCAGCGACCGGCGCAGGTGCGGGCCCGACTGCCAGCGGCGGGTGTCGTGGCTCGGCAGGCCGCCCTCGCCGAGCACCTTGACGGCGAAGCCCAGGCGCACGACGGGGATACGGCGCCGGCGCGCGCCCGGACCAGCGCGGAGCCGCGATCCGCGGCGCGGCGGATCAGCCCGAGGCGCGGTCCTCGTCGTCGCCCGTGCGCGGCTCGGTGGCCGGCGA